>NZ_JBGCUM010000016.1:0-113577 GCF_054177665.1 Roseateles sp. P5_E8
CAGCCCCCGCCGCCTGGCCGCCGCGCAGCAGCCCAGCCGTCGGGCCGGCGGCGGTGACGCCCATGGTCTGCGCACGCAGGGCCGCCGCCGCAGGCAGCATGCCGCGCGGCGCGAACGGGTCCTGTTCGATCAGGTGCGGGAAGTCGCCCTTGCTGACCCAGGGCAGCGAATCAAGAGGCAGGCGCCAGCCCATGGGCGAGTCGCCCGGGAAGAGGTAGAGGCGCTCGCCGCGGAAGTACCAGGGCCCCGTCTGCCAGCGGTTGCCGCCCAGCGGCGGCGCTTCCTCGCTGCGGCTCAGCGGCAGCGCATAGCCGACGGCGTGATCCAGGCCCTGCTCGTAGATGCGGCGCAGGCGGGCGCGCTCCATCTCGTCGTCCAGACGCGAGTCGAAGGGGTCGACGTTGACCGGCAGGCGGCGCTCGCGCCAGAGGTAGTAGAAGGTGTCCTCGTAGCCTGGCTGCACATGGGCGTCCGTCACGCCCAGGCGGCGGGTCAGCGCGGCCATGAAGGTCTTGGCGTCCTCGCTGGTGTAGGCGTGGCTCTGGCGCTCGTCGGCAAACCAGTCGGGGTTGCGCCAGCAGGGCTGGCCGTCGGCCCGCCAGTAGATGGACAGCGCCCAGCGCGGCAGTTGCTCGCCCGGGTACCACTTGCCCTGGCCAAAGTGCAGGAAGCCGCCCTGGCCGTATTCGTCGCGCAGGCGGTGCGTGAGCTGCTGGGCGTACAGGCGCTTCGTTGGCCCCAGCGCGTCGGTGTTCCATTCGGCGGCGTCGCGGTCCTCGACGGCGACGAAGGTCGGCTCGCCGCCCATGGTCAGGCGCACGTCGCCGGCCACGAGTTCCCGGTCGACCTGCTCACCGAGCTTGAGCACCTCGGCCCACTGCTCTTCGTTGTAGGGCTTGGTGACGCGCGGCGACTCGTAGATGCGCGTGACGCCCATCTCGTGCTCGAACTCGACCTCGCTTTCGTCCACCGCGCCGCTGATGGGCGCGGCGCTGCCGGGCGTGGGCGTGGCGGCCAGCGGGATGTGGCCTTCGCCGGCCAGCAGGCCCGACGTGGGGTCCAGGCCTATCCAGCCGGCGCCGGGCAGGTAGACCTCGCACCAGGCATGCAGGTCGGTGAAGTCGACTTCTGTGCCGCTGGGGCCGTCGAGTGCCTTCTCGTCGGGGCTGAGCTGGATCAGGTAGCCGGACACGAAGCGCGCCGCCAGGCCCAGGTGGCGCAGCAGCTCCACCAGCAGCCAGCCGGAGTCGCGGCAGGAGCCGGAGGCCTTGGCCAGCGTCTCCTCGGGCGTCTGCACGCCSGGCTCCATGCGGATCAGGTAGGAGACGCCGTTTTGCACCTTGCGGTTGATCTCCACCAGGAAATCATTGGTCGCGCGCGGCGTGCGCGGGACCTCGGCCACGAAGGCGGCCAGCAGCGGCGTGGCGGGCTCGACCTGCAGATAGGGCGCGAGCTCGATCTTCTGGGCCTCGTCGTACTCGAACGGGAACTTCTGCGCATGCTCTTCAAGGAAGAAGTCAAAGGGGTTGTAGACCGCCATCTCGGCGACTAGGTCCACAGTGACGGTGAACTCGGTCGTCTTCTCGGGGAAGACCAGGCGCGCCAGATAGTTGGCGAACGGGTCCTGCTGCCAGTTGAGGAAGTGGCCGGCCGGCTCGATGCTCAGTGAGTAGCTGAGCACGGGGGTGCGGCAGTGCGGCGCGGGGCGCAGGCGCACGACCTGCGGCGCCAGGTTGACCGGGCGGTCGTATTTGTAGCGGGTGACGTGTTTGAGGGCGACGTGGATGCTCATATGGATTTACTCCGCCGCGCGTGTGGCGGGCTGCTCGTTCGTTGAATTCGGTTGTACGGCTAGGCCCATGCCGGGATTTGCCTTCGGCGAAACCTTCGGTTTTCGCCCCGGCTGGGCAAATGCATCCATCACCCCGCGTTCGGGATTGGCTATTGGCTGTTGCGGCTGTTTGGCTGTTTCGGGGACTCCCCTTCTAAACCGCCGAGAAGCACAGGAGCCCGGGGCGCGAGCGCAGCGAGCTTCAAGCTCTGACTTCGCACCCCTTTGTCTGAACGGAGCGTAGCGAAATGAGTTGGGTGCGGCCCCGGGTTCCGAGCATCGCAGGGGACCCCGCAGGGGCGGTTTCGCAGGGCAGAGCTTTTTGCCTACTTTTTGGCGGCGCAAAAAGTAGGTCGCCCGCCGGGGCGAACTCCCGGCTGGGCCTTTGCGCCAAGCCGACTCAGCGCGCAGCCGCCGCCACCCTGAGTCGCTCGCCAAGACGAAATCCCGGCTGGGCTTAGCCATAAACCACCCCTTCGACAAACAACGCGAAAGACTGGTCATGTCCCAAACCCTCAAGTCGAGGGAACCAAGAAGTCGCGGCTGATGCTCGCCCCGAGGTCAGCCACTTCCGCCAGGAAACCATCCAAAAACGGATGCAGCCCCCCCGCCTGGATCTCGTCGATGCGCGCGAACGCCAGTTCGGCCTCCAGCCGCCCCACCCGCCGCAGCGTCTCACCCGACTGCGGATTCGCCACCCGCTTCAGGTTGGCCAGCATGCGCGTGATGCAGTGGGACATCGAGCGCGGCATGTCGGGCCGCAGGATCAGCAGTTCGGCGACCTTGTCGGGCTGGATGACGTTGCTGTAGACCTTGCGGTAGATCTCGAAGCCCGACACCGAGCGCAGCACCGCCGACCAGTAATAGAAATCGCGCGCATCGTCGCGCTCGTCCGAGGCCTCTTCCTGGCGATAGAACTTGACGTCCAGCAGCCGCGCCGTGTTGTCGGCCCGCTCCAGGAAGGAGCCGATGCGGATGAAGTGGAAGGCCTCATCCTGCAGCATGGTGCCCACGGTCACGCCGCGCGACAGATGGCTGCGGTACTTGACCCACTCGAACAGCGCCGACGGGTCGCGCGTCAGCAGGCCGTCGCGCAGCAGGCGGCGGAACTCCAGCCACGTCTGGTTCATCGTCTCCCAGACCTCGGTCGTCAACGCGCCGCGCACGGCCCGCGCGTTCTCGCGGGCGGCACGCAGGCAGTTGAAGATGGACGACTGGTTGTTCTCGTCGGCCACCATGAAGTCCATGACGCTGCGGCTGTCGATGCGCGAGTACTTGGTGTTGTAGAGGCTGTTCAGCTCGGAGATGGACACCAGGCTGCGCCAGGACTGCTCGGACTCCTCGCCCGACTGCGGCTGCAAAGAGGTCTGGTAGGCGATATCCAGCATTCGAGCCGTATTTTCGGCCCGCTCGATGTAGCGGCTGAGCCAGAACAGATGGTCTGCGGTTCTTGAAAGCATCTTGTTGTCTCCCTCAGTCTTCCAGCACCCAGGTGTCCTTGGTACCGCCGCCCTGGCTGCTGTTCACCACCAGGGAGCCCTCCTTCAGCGCCACCCGCGTCAGCCCGCCCGGCACCATGCGCACGGATGCGCCTGACAGCACGAAGGGTCGCAGATCAATGTGACGTGGCGCGATGCCGCTCTCGACAAAGGTCGGGCAGCTCGACAGCGACAGCGTCGGCTGGGCGATGTAGTTGCCCGGGTTGTCCAGCAGCCGTGCGCGGAAGTTCTCGATCTCGTCCTTGGTGGCCGCCGGGCCAACCAGCATGCCGTAGCCGCCCGCGCCGTGCACCTCCTTGACGACCAGCTCGGACAGGTGGGCCAGCGTGTAGGCCAGATCGTCCTTGTCGCGGCAGACGTAAGTGGGCACGTTCTGCAGAATGGGTTTCTCGCCGAGATAGAACTCGATCATCTTCGGCACATAGGGGTAGATGGACTTGTCGTCCGCGATGCCCGTGCCGATGGCGTTGGACAGCGTCACCTTGCCGGCCTTGTAGGCGTCCACCAGGCCGGCGCAGCCGAGCTGCGAGTCGGCGCGGAAAACCTTGGGGTCAAGGAAGTCGTCGTCCAGGCGGCGGTAGATCACGTCCACGCGCTTCGGACCGCGCGTGGTGCGCATGTACACAAAGCCACCGTCGACGAACAAGTCCTGACCCTCGACCAGCTCGACGCCCATCTGCTGGGCCAGGAAGGCGTGCTCGAAGTAGGCCGAGTTGTACATGCCCGGCGTCAGCACGACGACCGTCGGGTCCGACACGCCCTGCGGCGCCACGCTGCGCAGCGTGTCCAGCAGCAGGTCGGGGTAGTGCGCGACCGGCGCCACGCGGTGCCCGGTGAATAGCTCGGGGAAGAGCCGCATCATCATCTTGCGGTTCTCGAGCATGTAGCTCACGCCGCTGGGCACGCGCAGGTTGTCTTCSAGCACGTAGTACTGGCCGCTGCCGTCGCTGTGGCCGGCGCGCACGATGTCGACGCCGGCGATGTGGCTGTAGACGCCGCCGGCGACGTCCACGCCCATCATCTCGGGGCGGAACTGGGCGTTGTTCAGGATCTCGTCGGCGGGCACGATGCCCGCCTTGAGGATCTCCTGGCCGTGATAGACGTCGTGGATGAAGCGGTTCAGCGCCGTCACCCGCTGGGCCAGGCCGGCCTGCATGGACGTCCATTCGCTGGCGGGGATGATCCGCGGGATCAGGTCGAACGGGATTAGCCGTTCGGTGCCCTCCCCCGAATCCTTGTCGCCGTAGACGGCGAAGGTGATGCCCACGCGGCGGAAGATCAGCTCGGCCTGCTCGCGCCGTTCGCGCATCAGCGACTCGGGCTGCTCCGCCAGCCAGCGGGCGTAGCTCTCGTAGTGGGCCCGCACGCCGGCAGCCTGCTGGCCTTGGCCAGTGGCGCCTTGCCACTGCTGTGCAGCGGCGTTCATTTCGTCAAAGGCGGTCTGCATCGTTGCTCCTCTCAAAGCCAACGACGCAAATTCCGCGCCCACGCAAGGCTACGGTTTCTGGTGCGTGCGGGCACTGCGGCGGTGCAGTGCGCCCGCCGCAGAGGCGCCAAGGCACCAGGTTTATACAGTCAGAAGCGCAACTGAAGACCCGTGCTCGCGGAGCGGCCCGCCTGGGGTGCCAGGTCGCGGATGGTCGGCACGGCCGTGGCGTTGTAGGCCAGCTTGTTGCCGAGGTTGTCCAGCTTCAGGTACCAGAGCGCGTCGGTCTGACCCCAACGGAGCTGGCGCGCGACGCTCAGGCGCACCGTGCCGTAGCCTGGCGTAGGCGTGTCGAACTCGGCCACGCGGGTCTGACGGGCGGCGCCACGCCATTCCAGCTTGCCGGACCAGTCGCCTTGCCGCGCCTCCAGCCCCAACATGGCGCGCAGTGGCGCCAGACGGGGCAGCGGCTCCCCGGTGGCACGGTTGTCGCCACGTACGGCGTCCAGCTGGGCCAGCAGCGCCACGGCCGGGTGGGCCTGCCAGCGGCCTTCCAGCTCCACGCCACGCAGCCGCGCGGGCACGGCCTGGAAGTTGTAGACAGGCACCGCCTCGCCGTCGTTGTCCGCCATCTCGCCGGTGGCCTGCAAGGCGATGTAGTTGGCAAAGCGCGTCTCGTAGACGTTGACGTGCACGTGGCTTTGCTCGCCCTCCCACTTCAGGCCGATGTCGGCGCCCTTGGAGCGCTCCAGGCCCAGCGTCGGGTCGCCGCGCTCGAAGGCGGCGCTGGCCACGTGCAGGCCGTTGGCGAACAGCTCGTAATAGGCCGGCGCGCGCTGGGTGCGGTTCAGGTTGGCGCTCAGGCTCCAGGCGTTGTTCAGAGGCAGCACGCCGCTCAGCGCCAGGCTGACCGGGCTGAAGCGGCGCGACTGCGCGGGGCCGAAGCGGTCGCCGCCGTCGGAATCAATGGTCACGCGCTCGGTGCGCGAGCCCGCCGACCAGTCCACGCCGGCCAGCTTGGCCTGCTCCAGCAGGAAGACGCCGGTGCTGCGCGTGCGCGTGCTGGGCACGAAGGCCTCCTCGCCGAGCGCCGAAAAGTCCAGCGCCTCGGTCTGCAGGCCGACGAGACCCTTGACCGGCCCGATGGCGGCGTGCTCCAACTCCAGCCGGCCGTCCGTGCCCCGGCTCTTGAAGGTCGTGCCGACCTCGTCGCCCTCCATCTCCACATGCTCGTAGCGGTTGCGGCTGAGCTGCCAGCTGATGCGGTGGATGGGGCCGTCGTTCGTTGCCCACTCGCCGGCCGTGGCGAGGCGCTGGCGCTGCATGCGGATGGTCACGTCGGCCTCGGCGGTGGTGCCGTAGTCGGTATGGAAGTCGTCCACCGACACGCCGGCAAAGCCGCCCTGGAAGAACACCGAGCCACCCACCGCGCCGCCGTGGCTGCGCGCGGCGGAGTTGCGCACGCTGGTGCGGCTCTCGCCGTCACTGTCGAAACGCGGCGCGCGTTGGTCGTCGGCATCGCGGCCGGCGAGGTCGACGTGCCAGCCGAAGCCCGATTGCGGGGTGCCACTGCCGCCGTCCAGCACGACGGCGCCGCTCTTGTCATTGCTGGCCCCGCCAAAACGAACTTCAGCGGCACCACTCAAGCCCTGGATCAGCGTGCGCGGGATGCGGTTGTCCAGCGTGTTGACGACGCCGCCCACCGCGTTGCCGCCGTAGAGCAACGCCGCCGCGCCGCGCAGCACCTCGACCTTGTCGATGACCAGCGGGTCGATGGCCACGCCGTGGTCGAAGCTGAGGTTGGACGCATCCACCGAAGCGCCGGAGTTGCTGAGGATGCGTACCCGGTCACCATCCAGACCGCGGATGCTGGGCCGGCTGGCGTTGGGGCCGAAGTTGGTGGCCGCCACGCCGGGCAGGCCTTGCAGCGTGTCGCCGAGGTTGGCGGCGCGGGTCAGCACGAGCTGGTCGCCGGACAGGGAGTCGCTGGGCTGGGCCAGCACCTGGCTCTTCAGCGGGTTGCCGGTGACGACGACCTTGTCGAGGGATTCAGCCGGGTCGGCGTGAGAAACGGAGACAACGAAAACGGACAGGCAGGCGGCCGCAACGGGCGCCAAGGCGAAGGAACGCATGAGGGGGTACTTCCACGAGAAAACGCAAACGCCCGCACCCCGACACGGGGGCACGGAAAGGCTTGAGGTTCAGGCGGAAGCGGGCGGCCCTCGGGCGGGCGGCAGATCGAGGCTGACGGCGCGCGGCGCAGACGCCTCGACCGGCAGCGGCGCGGCATGCGTGGCCGAGCCGGCAGTCAGCGCGGCCGGTGCTGCGAGCGGTGCGCCGCTGCCAAGGTCGGCAGCCGTCAGGCAGAGGTCGCAATGAACCAGATGGGCAATGCCATCGTCCTGGCGGTCGTCGATGTGCGAGAGCGCATGCACCCCGGCCATCGCTTGCGCGATGGGCAGGATGAGGGCCAGCCAGAACAGCCAGCTTCGGACGTTGCGACGCAGGTTCACGGGCGCAATCCTAAACTCGGGTTCCTACCGAGCCTGAAGTCACCCTCTCATGAAGCTCATCGACACCATCCTGGCCGACGCGGCCGAGATCACGGCCATACGCCGCGACCTGCACAAGCACCCCGAACTCTGCTTCCACGAGGAGCGCACCGCCGACGTCATCGCCAAGGCGCTGACCGACTGGGGCATCCCCATCCACCGCGGCCTGGGCAAGACCGGCGTCGTCGGCATCGTCAAGAACGGCACGTCCACCCGCGCCGTCGGCCTGCGCGCCGACATCGACGCGCTGCCGATGACCGAGCGCAATGAGTTCCCGCATGCCAGCAGCTACCTGGGCCGCATGCACGCCTGCGGCCACGACGGCCACACGGCCATGCTGCTGGCGGCGGCCAAGCACCTGGCGACGAACCGCAACTTCGACGGCACCGTCTACCTCGTCTTCCAGCCCGCCGAGGAAGGTGGCGGCGGCGCGCGCGAGATGATCAAGGATGGCCTGTTCGAGAAGTTCCCGATGGAGGCGATGTTCGGCGCCCACAACTGGCCCGGCATGCAGGCCGGCCAGTTCGCGCTGAGGTCCGGCCCGGTGTTCGCCAGCAGCAACGAGTTCAAGATCACGCTCAAGGGCAAGGGCTCGCACGCGGCCATGCCGCATCTGGGCTTCGACCCCGTGCCGGCAGCCTGCCAACTGGTCACGGCCTTCCAGACCATCATCAGCCGCAACAAGCGGCCCATCGACCCCGGCGTCATTTCCGTGACCATGATCCACGCCGGTGAAGCCACCAACGTCGTGCCCGACACGGTCGTCATGGAAGGCACGGTGCGCACCTTCACGCTGGAGCTGCTGGACCTGCTGGAGCGCCGCATGAAGGCGATGACCGAGCAACTGGCCGGCGCCTTCGAGCTGACGGCCGAGTTCGAGTTCCGCCGCAACTATCCGCCCACCATCAACCACGTCGCGGAGACCGAGTTCGTGCGCAGCGTGCTGACCGACATGGTGGGTGCCGCCAACGTGCAGGACTTCGAGCCGACGATGGGCGCCGAGGACTTCAGCTACTACCTGCTGGACAAGCCGGGCTGCTACTTCCTCATCGGCAACGGCGATGGCGAGCACCGCGCCGGTGGCCACGGCCTGGGACCTTGCATGCTGCACAACCCCAGCTACGACTTCAACGACGACCTCATCCCGCTGGGCGGCTCCATGTGGGTGCGACTCGCCGAGCAATGGCTGGCCCAACCGAAATGAACCACGAACAAGTCATCACCGACACCCGCGACTGGGTCGTCAAGGCCGTCATCGGCCTCAACCTCTGCCCGTTCGCGAAGGCGGTGCATGTCAATGAACGGATCCGTTATGTCGTCAGCGACGCGACCGACCCCGAGGCGCTGCTGAAGGACCTGGCCCACGAGCTGCTGGCGCTGAATAGAGCCGACCCCGACGAGATCGACACGACGCTGGTGATCCACCCGAAGGTGCTGACCGACTTCCTGGACTTCAACGACTTTCTCGACGCGGCCGATGCGCTGGTGGAGGAGTTGAAGCTCGACGGCATCCTGCAGATCGCCGACTTCCACCCCGACTACCAGTTCGGCGACAGCACGCCCGACGACGTCGCCAACAACACCAACCGCTCGCCCTACCCGACGCTGCACATCCTGCGCGAGGACAGCATCGAGCGGGCCGTCGAGGCGATGCCGGACACGGCGTCCATCTACGAGAACAACCTCGACACGCTGACGCGGCTGGGCCATGAGGGCTGGGCCGCCCTGGGCTTGAAAAAATCTACTCCTTGACCCACGAGAAGCCGCCGACGGCCTTCTTCGGCGCATTGGCCCGCGTGCGCAACACGGCGTCGAAGCCACTCTTTCCGCCGTTCCACAGCGCCGTCAGCAGGCCGACGACGTCCTCGCGCGTGTAGGGATCCAGGTCGGGGCGGAACTGCTTGATGGCCGCGGCCAGCATGTCGCGCGGCAGCTCCTGGTGCGTGGCCAGCACGGCAAACATGGCCGCATGCAGGTCGGGCCAGGCCGCGCACAGCGCCTGGATGCGCGGCAGCGCCTCGGCCGGCGCGGGGCGGTGGCCGGGCAGCAGCCAGCCCAGGCCGTCGGCGTTTTCGGCGTCTGCGGCGCCATCTTCTTGCGTGGCATCGTCCATCGCTTGTCTCCTTGTGCCCTGAGATTGCCCCGAGATTTCTCACGCCCAGCGGCCGGTGTCAATCATTTATCGTCTATGACTCCGCGCAAATCGGCACGCACGTGAGCGCTGATTGCTCCCTGACGCCTCAGTCATGCGGCAAACTCGCCCGCTGCTTCCGTGCCCCCGCCGCCATGCAACCCAAGACCCTCGCCCTGATCGACGACGACGCCGAATACTCGGAGTTCCTGACCCAGTTCCTGCAGGAGCAGGGCATCGCGGTCAGCCGCTACGACGACAGCAACGCCCTGCTCGCAGCGCCCGAGGCCTTCTCGTTTGAGTTCTATCTCGTCGACCTGATGTTGCCGGGCGTCAACGGTGTGGAGCTGATCAAGATCCTGCGCCGCCGCAGCGACGCCGGCATCGTCGTCGTCTCAGGTCGCCTCGGGGCGGAGGTCTTCCGCGAGGTCATCACGGCCGGCGCCGACATGTACCTCGTCAAACCCGTGCAGTTCGAGCAGGTGGCATTGGCCATCGCCGCCGTGCAGCGCCGCGTGGCCAAGCCCGCCGCGGCCGACGCGGCCTGGAAGCTGGACCGGACCAGCGGCGAACTCATCGTGCCGGACGGCACCCGCATCCAGCTCAGCGAGGCCGACCGCCAGTTGCTCGAATGCTTCGCGGCGGCCGGCGGCGAACCCGTCACGCGCGAGGCCCTGCTCAACAAGCTCGGTCGCGAGCTGCCCGAGGGCGAGACGGACGACGGCCTGTCGGCCACCATCTACCGCCTGCGCCGCCGCATCGAGCGGGCCACGCCGACGCTGGTGCCGCTGCAGAGCAAGTCGCGCGTGGGCTATGTGTTCCGCGCGCCGCTACAACTCATCTGAACTGGGTATTGCGGGCCGAGCGCTGGGCCGCTCCCAAGCCGGCCCGACGGGCGATGTGCTTGCCGGTCGATCCGGCGAGCATCGCCGTCCCCCCGGGGGACCGCCCAGGCTCGCCTGCGTTCAGCGAGGCGAGATTGGGCGAGGGGCAGTTTCACTTCAGCTCGGAGCATCGGCGGCCTTCAGCACCACCGCATTGCGGCCGCCGCGCTTGGCCTCGTAGAGCGCGGCGTCGGTGCGGGCGATCAGCGGGCGCAGTTCCACGTCGTCCGGCGCAGCCAGGCTGACACCGATGCTGACCGTCACCTTGCCCACGCCGGGGAAGACCGCCGCCTCGACCGCCGCGCGGATCTTCTCGGCCGCCATGACGGCCTCCGCCGGGCCGGCCAGCTCAGGCAGCAACACGGCGAACTCCTCGCCGCCGAAGCGGGCCGCCACGTCGGTGGCGCGCACCGACGCCTGCAGCAGCTGCGCGAGTCGGCGCAGCACCTCGTCCCCGGCCGGATGGCCGAATTCGTCGTTGACGCGCTTGAAGTGATCCACGTCGACCAGCAGCAGGCCGTGCACGCGGCCGTTGGTGCTGCCGTATCGGCGGTCCAGCGCATGGGCCTCGGCCAGGCGAGCGTCCAGACTGCGGCGGTTGTGCAGGCCGGTCAGCGGATCGCGCGTGGCCAGGTGCTCCAGCGCGGCGTTGGCGGCCTGCAGCTCGGCGGTGCGCTGCTGCACCTGGGCTTCCAGCGTGACGTTGGCCTGCTGCAGCTCCTGCTCGGTGGCGAGCAGGGAGCGCGCCATGGACTGCATGGCCTGGCTCAACTTCGCCAGCTCGTTGGCGGCCGGCCTGTCGGGGAAGTGGGGAATGCGGCGCTCGCTCTCGACCCGCACGGCAATGCGCGCCAGCTGCTCCACCGGCCGGCTGATGCGCCGCGCCAGCAGCAGCGCGGCCAGCGTCAGTGCGGCAGCCGCCATCAGGCCCAGCAACACCAGCTCACGGCGCAGGTCGCGCACCGGGCGCATGGCCAGTTCCATGGGCTGGCGGGCAACGATGCGCCAACCCAGCTCGGCATTAGTGCGCGCCTGCAAGGGCGCCTCGCTGGTCAGATAGGCCTTGCCATCGAACACCAGCTCGCCTTCGAAGCGGCCGTTGACCAGCTTGGGCAGCACGCTGTCACCCCTGGCCTGCGCCAGCTTGAGCGCCTCGGGGTAGAGCACGCGGCCCTGGCGGTCGATGATGAGGGCGTCGATGCCGCTGCCGGGGTTCTGGCGCCGCGTGACGCCGTCGACCAGGCCGGTGACCCAGCGCCAGTGCGCATGCGCGCCCACCACGCCGCGCAGGCGCCCTTCGGCGTCGCGAATGGGGGCGGCGAAGTCGATGAAGCGCGTCGGCTCGCCGTTGGGCTGGGCCGGCAGCATGGTGGCCAGCAGCTTGGCCTCGTGCACGTCGCCCACGTAGACGCGCTCGAGCCCGGCGATGAACCATTCGCGCTGCGCCACCGAGCGGCCCGCCAGCATGCCGCCGCTGGCCTGCAGCACGGTGCCGTCCGGCGCGGCAATGCCCAGCCAGGCGAACTCGTCGTGCAGGGCCTGGCGGCGCTCCAGCGCGTCGCGCACGAGGGCGGAATCCAGCGCGCCGTCGACGAGATGTGGCGCGACGCTGAGCAGTTCGATCTCGCGCTCGCGGTCGCGCAGCTGCGTGGCCAGCAGCTCGGCTGCGGACTGGGCGGTGGCGCGCACGGCGGCCTGCTGGGCCAGGAAGATCTCGTCGGTCGCCAGGCTGCCAAGGTAGCCGCCCACCAGGGTCAGGATGGCCAGCGCCAAGCCCCCCAACACCAGGCTGAGCTGGCCGCGCAGGCTGGGCAAGCGGCGGGCGGGCTTGGCGGGCTGGGCAGGGGTGTCGGGCATCGCAATTGCGGGGCGCAGCCGGGAGGCGGTCAGTCTAGGGCTTGGGGTAGGGTCAGCCGCATGACGGTGCCCAGCGCGCCGGTGCGCCGCAGCTCGGCGCTGCCGCCGTGCACATCCATCACGCGACGCACGATGTACAGGCCCAGGCCGTGGGCCGACTCCACGCCGCCGCCGCGCGCACCGCGCGTGAACAGGCGCGGCAGCAGCTCGCGCGGGATGCCGGGCCCGGCGTCGGCCACCTCGAACTGCAGCACGGCCGGCTCGTCGAAGTCCATCACATGCAAGGTGACCGGGCTGACGCCCGGCGCGTACTTCAGCGCGTTGGACATCAGGTTGCGCAGCGCCAGCCGCATCAGGCTCATGTCCATCATGGCCGTGCGCGTGGCGGTGTGGCGGTTCACGACGACACGGTCGCGCTGGTCGCGCGGCAGGTCGGCAATGGTCACGGCGATCAGCGTGTCGATGTCGGTGTCCAGCCGGGCGATGCGGCCTCCGCCGGCCAGCAGGCTGGCGGCGGCCAGCGTGTTGTCCACGCCGGCCAGCACCTGGCCCAGCACGGCCTGGGCGCGCATCAGCCGCTCCTGCGTCTGATGCTCGCCGCGGCCGGCCAGGCTGGCCGTGGCGCTCTGCAGCGCGGCGCTGGCGTTGTTCAGCGGCTGGCGCACCTCGTGGGCCAGCACGTCCAGCATCTCGGAGCGCTCGCGCAGCAGCTGGTCCAGCTCCTGCACATGGCGCTCGGTCTGGCGGCGGATCTGCTGCTCCTGGGCCAGCTCGGCGCGGCGCTGCAGCTCCTCGGTGATGTCGTCCACCAGCGCCTGGGCGCGCTGCGGGCGGCCCAGCGCGTCGAATTCGGCCACGGCCGAAACGAGCACGTCGCGCAGCCGGCCGTCCGCGCAGATGAACTGCAACGGGCAGTCATCGACATGGCCGTCGCGCCACATGGCCGGGCGGAAGACCTCGCGCACCTGGCGGCTGGTCTCGGGTGTCATGAAGTCGTCCAGCATGCGGCCGATGACCTCCTCGCGCCGGTAGCCCAGCCGCTCCAGCCAGCGGTCCGACACGCTGAGCACGCGCCCGGCCGCGTCGACCGAGTGCATCAGCGCCGGGGTCGACTCGTACAGCGCGCGCAGGCGCTGGCGGTTGTGCTCCAGCTCGACGGCTGCGCGGTGGTGCTCGGTGACGTCCTGAAAGGCGCCCACCAGCCGCACCGGCGCGCCGTCCTGCCAGTCCACCTGGCCCTGAGCCAGCACCCAGATCTCGCGGCCTTTGGCCGTGACCAGCGGTAGCTCAAGGCTCCACGGTTCGCCCTGGCTGATGCCGCGGTCCACGGCCGCCTCGATGGCGGCACGGGCCTCGGGCCGGTAGAAGGTTATGGCCTCCTCCAGCGTCGGCTGGTAGCCGGGTTCGAGGTCGTGGATGCGGCAGGTCTGATCGCTCCAGACCAGCTCCTGGGTCTGCAGGTCCAGGCTCCAGCCGCCCACGCCGGCGACGCGGCCGGTGCGGTCCAGCAAGGCCTTGCTTTCGCGCAGTTCGCGCTCGGCGCTGAGCTTGTCGGTCACGTCCTCGGCGATGCCGACGTAGCCGGCCAGGCTGCCGTCGGGCGCCAGCAGCGGCTGCGCGCGCGCCCACACCTGGCGCGGCTCGCCACCGGGGCGGTGCACGCGGTAGCGCATCTCGAAGGGCTGGCGCCGCGCCACGCAGCGCTGCCAGTGCGCCAGCACCGAGGCGGCATCCTCCGGCGCCAGTGTGGCGGCCCAGCCATCGCCCAGGGCGTCCCGCGCGGCGATGCCGTAGATGCGCTGCCAGACGGGGTTGGTGTAGACGCAGCGGCCGGCCGCGTCGGCGCGCAGGATGCCCAGCGGCACGGTCTCGGCCAGCAGGCGGAAGGGTTGCTCACCCGCGCCCGCATCACCACGACCCTGAGCCCGCTCGCGCATCATCAGCGCCTCGGCGGCCGCGCCGGCCAGGCGCGTCAGCGCCTCGCGCTGCGCCTCGGTCAACTCGCGCGGGCGGAAGTCCACCACGCACAGCGTGCCCGGGTGGCTGCCGTCGTCCAGGCGGATGGGCACGCCGGCATAGAAGCGCAGTGGCGGCTCGGCCAGCACGTCGGGGTGGTCGGCAAAGCGCTCGTCCAGGCGCGCGTCGCACACCTCGAACAAGCCGTCCGCCAGCAGCGTGTGGGCGCAGAAGGTCTGCGCGCGCGGCGTCTCGCTGCGGCCAAAGCCGACGGCGGCCTTGAACCACTGGCGCTCCTCGTCCAGCAGGCCCAGCAGGGCGACTGGCGTGCCGCAGATCTGCGCGGCCAGCGCGGTCAGGTGGTCGAACAGCGGCTCGGGCTCGGTGTCCATGACGGCCAGCGCGGCCAGGCGGGCCAGGCGGCGGTCTTCGTCGGGCGGCAGGGGGGCGGCGGTCCACATGGGCGGGAGCTTAGGGCCTCTTAAAGGCGTCATCCCGGTTGGGGTTGCGGCCCCGAAGCGACTTGGCTAGCGTCCCGGCTTCACCCAGGGGAGCCGCCATGTCCAGAATCCTTCGCGCCGCCGGCGCCCTGCTGCTGGCCCTGCTGGCGGCATTGCCAGCCCGCGCCGACGTCGTCAGCGACTGGGCCGAGGCCACGCCCAAGGTGCTGGCCAAGTCGCCGCGATCGCAGGTGCTGCACACGACGCTGCTGACCGACCTGGCGATGTTCAACACGCTAAATGCCATCACGCCGCGCTTCCAGGCCTATGGCGTGGCGCCCGCGCCGGTGCCGGACGCCTCGCCCGACGCGGCCGTGGCCTCGGCCGCCCGCGTCGTGCTGGGCAGCGTGCAGGGCGCGGACCAGGCACTGATCGACAAGACCTACGAGGCCTCACTGAAGGGCGTGACCGATGCCGCCGCTCGGAGCAAAGGCGTGGCCCTGGGGCGGCGCGTGGCGCTGGCGCTGCTGAGCGCTCGCTCGGACGACAGCTTCGGCCGCGTCGATCCGCCCAAGATCGAGCCGGCGCCGGGCATCCATGTGCTGACACCCGAGCACAAGCAGGAGTCCGGCGTGGGCTCGGCGCGCATGAAGCCCTTCGGCATCAAGGACAGCGCCGCCTTCGACCCCGGCCCGCCGCCGGCCGTCGGCAGCACCATCGCCCAGCGCGACCTGGCCGAGGTCAAGGCCGTGGGCGGGCGCGTCAGCACGCAGCGCACCGGCGAGCAGTCGGTCATCGCGCTGTTCTGGAATTCCGGCGAGGGCGAGGACGCCGTGGCCATGCTCCAGAAGCTGGCCGAGCACACCAAGGCCACGCCGCTGGAGTTCGCCCGCATGCTGGCGCTGATGGACATGGCCGACCTGGACTCGCGCATCGTCTACACCGGCATCAAGACCAAGTACCGCCACTGGCGGCCCTACAACGCGCTGCGCGGCGCCTTTGCCGATGCCAAGCTGCGCGACGCGACCTGGGAGCCGCTGATCCACACGCCGCCCAACAGCGACTACCCCTCCGGCGGCGCCGTCGGCGGCGGCACGCTGGCCACGCTGATGACGGCCTTCCGTGGCGACAGCGCCGCGCCGCTGGTCTGGGTCAACACTTCGCTGTCCATGACGCGCAGCTGGGCCACGCCCGAGGCCATGGGCCAGGAGCTGGCCAACTCACGCGTCTGGAGCGGCGTGCACTTCCGCAACTCCGTCGACGTGGGCTACCGCCTCGGCCAGAAGGTGGCCGAGGAAGTGCTGGCGACGCAGCTGCGGCCCTTGCCTTAGGAGCCTGCGCGACCCAGGTTGCGCAGCCAGAAGGCCTCGTACTTGCGGTGCCATCCGGCGGGCTTGACGACGCCGCCCAGGGCGTGGACGCCGTCCGGGTCCAGGAACAGCTCGACCAGGGATTCCTTGCCCGAATCGAGCAGCTCGCGGTAGACGTTGACCGTGTCCTGGTACAGCACGTTGGGGTCCTGCATGCCGTGTACCAGCATCAGCGGCTTCTTCAGGCCTTTGGCCAGCGGCAGCAGCGAATACTTGCGCAGCACGGGCTTGCTGCGGTCGGTGGCCTTGCCGATGGTGCGGCCGCTGTACCAGCTGTTGTAGTTCTCCCATTCGGTCGGGCCGGCACCGGCGATGCCGGCGGCGAACAGGTCGGGCCGCGTGTACATCGTGTACTGGGTCTGGAAGCCACCGAAGCTCCAGCCGTTCAGGCCGATGCGGGCCGGGTCGACGCCGTATTGCGTGGGCAGCAGCTTGGCGAGGTCTTCCAGGTCCTCAGCCTGGGGTTCGCCGGGGCGCTCCCAGTTGGCGTCGGAGAACTTGCGGCCATAGTTGCTGTGGCCGCGCGGGTCCACGGCGACGATCACGTAGCCATGCTTGGCGGCCATGTACTGGCCGAACAGGTAAGCGGTGTTCTGGAAGCTGTCGACCTCGACGATGTGGCGGTCGTTCAGCGGGCCGCCGTAGACGTAGACGATGCCGGGGCGCTTGTCCGTCGCCTGCCAGCCGGCCGGTTTGAAGACATAGGCCTCGATGCGGTCGCCATGGCGGTTGGTGAAGGCGAAGCGCTCGGGCTGCAACAGCTTGAGCGCGGCCCAGGCGGGGTCGCTGCTGTCGGTCAGCGTGCGCGCTTCAGCCCTGGGGTTGGCCTTGGCGTCGGTGGCCAGCAGCTTGAGCTCCGGGCGCCGGGCCCAGTTGCCCGCATTGGCGGCGACCCAGCGGCCGTCCTCCGACGCCGCCGCGCTGCGGTGGAATTCGCCCACCGAGCCCAGTGCCTGCGTGGCGCCGCCGGACATGGCTATGCGCAACAGATTCATCGCCGCCGCATCGCCCTGGTTGGCCAGCACGAAGACGGCTTTGCTGTCCTCCGTGAAGCCGACGATCTGGTGGGCCTCGAACTCGCCCTTCACCAACGGGCGCAGCGCCTTGCTGGCCACGTCGATGGCATAGGGCTGGCGCCAGCCAGCTTCGTCCAGGGCCAGCACGAGCGTCTTGCCATCGGGCGTGAAGCGGGGCTTGAGCACGTTGACGACCTCGTGGCCGACGTCTCCACGGCGCTCCAGCACAAGCTCCGGCTTGGCTGATTCATCGGCCGCGCCGATGTAGACCCTAAGCAGCTCCTTCTCACGCTCCCAGGTCGTGAAGGCATAGCGGCTGCCGTCCTTGGCCCAGGCCACATCGCTCATCTCAAACCAGACATCGCCGCCCGCCTGCGTGAACACCGGCGCCGGCTGCTTGCGCGGCGCCTCGTTGCCGGTGGGCAGCTGGCGGATGTAGAGGGCCAGGGGCTGCTGCGTGCGCTTGTCGTCGGACACCTCGCGGTTGACCTTCTTGGCCGTGGCCCAGCGCTCGCTGTAGCTCATGATCTCGACCTGCTTGGGCGGTGGGGCCGGCTTGTCGTCGGCGCCCTTGAGCGGCGCCTTGGCCAGCAGCGACATCCAGCGGCCGTCCTCGCTGATCGCCGTCTCAGCAATCTTGTATTTCTTCTGCTCGTCGTCCGGGTGGATGAGCTCGCGGTTGACGACCTGCACGCCCGGCTGCCTGAAGCTGGCACGCAGCACGCGGGTGTCGTCGGAGAACAGCACGCCGCTGTCGTCGGCCGTGTAGCCCACGAGGCGCAACTCGCGCTGTGTCGCGACGACCGCCGTAGGCGCCTTGTCGCCCACGCTCCAGCGGTACAGCCCGCCGCGGTACTGGAACACCAGCTCATCGGCCTTGCGCGCCCAGGTGAACTGGGCCGGGCCGGGGTAGAGGTCGGCGGGCTTGAGCTTGTCGCGCACGAGCTTCTTCTTCAGCTCGTCACGCAGCTCCCACAGCTCCTTCTCCTTGTCGTCCTTCTTGTCGGGCGACGAGGCGGCGGATGCAGGCGCCGCAGCAGGCACAGGCTTGCCGGCACGCTTGGCGGCGAGCACGGCCATGGCCTGCTTCTCCGCATCGGTCTCCGCCTTGTCCAGCGCCTTCTGCGCGTCGTCCTTGGCCTTCTTCTCGGCCAGCTCCTTCTTCAGCACCGCCAGTTGGGCGGCTTCCCACTGCGACAGGTCGACCTTGTCGCCACGCAGATAGGCCTGCTGCGCGACTTCCCGGGCCTGGCGCTCGGCGTATTCGTCGTTGCGCTGCTTGAGCTTCTTGTTGAAGCGCTCCAGGTCCTCGGGCGCCTCGAAGGCGGCCATGACCTGGGGCGAGGTGACCCGTTGCATCTTGCCGGTCCGGGTGTCATGCACCCAGAGGTCGGAGCCGGGCTCGCCGAAGGGGCTCCACAAATAGGCCAGGTAGCGGCCGCTGCGGCTGAAGGCAGCCTCCTTGGCGTTCTCGCCGCGATAGGGCTCGGCGCGGAAGATCTGTTCGAGGCTTGGGGCGGTGGCGGCAGTGGGGGCGGTCTGCGCCTGCAAAGGGGCGACAGCAGCAATGGCCAAAGCAAAGGCCAGGCTGCCGGCGGCAGCGAAAGTCACGGGCTTCAAGGGGTCTCCTGAACTGCCCCCTAGGGTTAGGGGCAGCGAATTCTAGGAAACGATGGCGCCGGTCCTGTTCGTCACGGTCGAGTCCCTGGACTTGCGGTACAGCGCCACGCCGACATGGATGGCCACGCCAATGCCGAGCAAACACAGCGCGCCCAGGCTCCACACCACCCAGGCCAGCACAGTGACGCCACCCGACAGCCACGGCAACGTGCCAACGAGCGCTTGCAACTGCGGCGTCAGTGTCTCTAGCGTGCCCGCCAGCCATTCCGCCACAGGCACGGGCAGCCAGGCCGTCAGCGCCTCGGGCAGGCTCCAGTCGGCCGAGCCAAGGTTGCCCGCATGAGACAGCGCCGCCGCCAGCAGCGCCTCGCCCGACCACACCAGCCCGGACCACAAGGCCAGCAGCAGCAACACCAGCAGCCATCCCGCAACGATCACCATGGCACGAACTCCTGTCAAAAGCTGGCCGAGTGTCTTAGGCCTCGCCGCTGCGAGGAAGGCGCCTGCGGTTCAGCGACGGTTCTGGAAAACCGGAGGTTTCACGAAGACCGAATTGGTGTTCGTTTTGGGTTGCTTTGGCGGAGAGCGCGTCTGCTCGATGCATTGCCGGGAGTCCCGCCCGGCGGCGGGGTAACTTTTCTCTGCGGCGCCAGAGAAAAGTCACCAAAAGAGAGGCGCTGAACCGCACACGAGACCACGTGCACGAGCTGCGCCGTGCAACAACCTCTCGTTGAGTGGGACGACGCGACCCGCTGCGCTCTCGCTGCTGTCCTTGTCATCAGCACCATCCGTCACACCGTCGGGCCGCCTAACGCGCGGCTGCACGCCGGGCTCACGAGAAATACTGAAGACAGCGTCGCTCGGGCGACGCGATGACTCGTGCCCAACCCCCGTGGCGTCGCCCCAGCGACGCGGTATCCACTGGTGAGCCCGGCGTGCAGCCGGCGTTAGGCGGGCTGAAGCGGCGATGAGTGCCGCTGGTGACAAGGACAGCAGCGAGAGCGCAGCGGGTCGCGTCTGGGCGCGATCCGTTGCCAAGCCCGTCACGCCGCTGGAGTGCGGATTCAGCGCCTCTTCTTTGGTGACTTTCTTCTGGCGCCGCAGAAGAAAGTTACCCGCCCGCCGGGGCGGACTCCCGGCGCGATGCACCGAGTCGAAAGGCTCTTCGCAGAAGCAACCTCAACCCACCCGCGCCAACACCGACTTCAGCGCCACACCGGTATGACTGCCGCTCGCCACCACAGCCTCCGGCGTGCCCTCGATGACGACACGCCCACCCGCATCGCCCCCTTCAGGCCCCAGATCCAGCACCCAGTCCGCCTCGGCAATCACATCCAGGTCATGCTCGATGACCACCACCGAGTGCCCACCAGCAACCAGCCGATGCAGCACGCGGATCAGCTTCTCCACATCCGCCATATGCAGGCCCACGGTGGGCTCATCCAGCACATACAGCGTATGCGGCGCCTTCTGCCCCCGCCTCGCCACGTCGTCCCGCACCTTGACCAACTCACTGACGAGCTTGATCCGCTGCGCCTCCCCGCCCGACAAGGTCGGCGACGGCTGGCCCAAGGTGAGATACCCCAGCCCCACGTCCTTCAACAACTGCAACGGATGCGCAATCGACGGCATCGCCGCGAAGAACTCGACGGCCTCGTCGACCTCCATCGCCAGCACGTCACCGATGCTCTTGCCCCGCCACGACACACCCAGCGTCTCCGGATTGAAACGCTGGCCATGGCATTGGTCGCAGGGCACCTTCACGTCGGGCAGGAAGCTCATCTCGATGGTCTTCATGCCCTGGCCTTCGCAGCCGGGGCAGCGGCCCGCGCCAGTGTTGAAGCTGAAGCGCGCCGGTGCATAGCCGCGCGCCTTGGACTCCAGCGTCTCGGCGAACAGCTTGCGGATCGCGTCCCAGAAACCGATGTAGGTCGCCGGGCAGGAGCGCGGCGTCTTGCCGATGGGGGTCTGGTCGACCTCCAGCACGCGGTCGACCTGCTCATGGCCTTCAATGCCGTCGCAGCCAGCCCACTTGGCCGGCGCCTTTCTCAAGGGCACCGCGACGGCCATGCCGGCCAGCAGCACGTCGCGCGCCAGCGTCGACTTGCCCGAGCCGGATACGCCCGTCACGGCCACCAGGCGGTGCAACGGCACGTCCACGGTCACGCCCTTGAGGTTGTGCAGGGCAGCGTTGATCACGGTCAGCTTGGGTGCGTCCGCGTCAATCGGACGGCGAGCCTGCAGCGGGTGGATCAGCGGGTGTGCCAGCATACGGCCGGTGACTGAATCGGGCTCCAGCGCCAGCTGCGCCGCCGTCCCCTGCGCCACCACGCGGCCGCCGCGTTTGCCGGCGCCGGGGCCGATATCAATGATGTGGTCGGCGCGGCGGATGGTGTCCTCGTCATGCTCGACGACCACCAGCGTGTTGCCCTTGTCACCCAGCGTCGCCAGCGCCTTCAGCAGGATCTGGTTGTCGCGCGGATGCAGGCCGATGGTGGGCTCGTCCAGCACATAGCAGACGCCCTGCAGATTGCTGCCCAACTGCGCCGCAAGGCGGATGCGCTGGGCCTCGCCGCCCGACAGCGTGGGCGCCGCGCGGTCCAGCGTCAGATAGCCCAGGCCAACCTCCTGCAGGAACTCCAGGCGGCCGAGGATTTCGCTGACGACGTCGCGGGCGATGTCGGCATCACGGCCGTGCAGATGCAAGCCCTTCACCCAGCTGTGCGCCTCGCCGACGCTCCAGGCAGCGACGTCGCCAATGGCCTTGTCCTCGAACTCGACCGAGCGCGCCGTCGCGTTCAGCCGCGTGCCGTGGCAGTCCGGGCAGGCGGCGTCGGTCAGGCCCTCGACCTCGGCCTCCTCGGACGGGAAGCTCTGCTCGCGGCCGCGGTTGTCGTCACTCTGCACGCTGTCGTCCAGCGCCTTGCGCTGCTCGCGCGTCAGCGCCAGGCCGGTGCCGACGCAGCTCGTGCACCAGCCATGCTTGGAGTTGTAGGAGAACAGCCGCGGGTCCAGCTCGGGGTAGCTGGTGCCGCAGACCGGGCAGGCGCGCTTGGTGGAGAACACCTTGACGGTGCCAACGCCGACCCCGGTCGCGCCCTCCTCCACGCTGAGGCCGTCCAGGGGGCTGAGCAGGTGCAGCACGCCCTTGCCGATGTCCAGCGCCTTGGCCAGCATCTCGCGCAGTTCGGCCTCGCGTTCAGGGGCAATGACGAGGTCGCCGACGGGCAGCTCCAGCGTGTGCTCCTTGAAGCGGTCGATGCGCGGCCAGGGCGATGTGGGCAGGAACTCGCCGTCCACGCGCAGATGCGTGTGGCCGCGGCCCTTGGCCCATTTGGCGAGGTCGGTGTAGACGCCCTTGCGATTCACAACCAGCGGTGCGAGCAGGCCGACATGCTGGCCCCGGTAGTCACGCATCAACTGCGCGGCAATGGACTCGACGCTCTGCGGCCGCACCGGCGCGCCGTCCTTGGTGCAATGCTGCACACCCAGCTTCACGTAGAGCAGGCGCAGGAAATGCCAGACCTCGGTCGTCGTCGCGACCGTGCTCTTGCGGCCGCCCCGGCTCAGCCGCTGCTCGATGGCGACCGTGGGCGGAATGCCCCAGACCGCGTCCACCTCGGGCCGTCCCGCCGGCTGCACGATGGAACGCGCGTAGGCATTCAGCGATTCGAGATAACGGCGCTGGCCTTCGTTGAACAGGATGTCGAAGGCGAGCGTCGACTTGCCCGAGCCGCTCACGCCTGTGACGACGTTGAACTTGCCGCGCGGGATGTCCACGCTCAGGCCCTTGAGGTTGTGCTCGCGGGCGTTGACGATCTTGATGGCCTCGTCGGCCTGGCGGCGGCCGCGAATGATGGATTGCAGCGGCCGGCCCTCGGCGACGGCCATGGCGGGGCGGTCCATGTGCAGCGCGTAGTCGCGCAGCGCGGCGGCGGTGTGCGAGGTCGCGTGCCGGGTGATCTCCTCGGGTGTGCCAACGCAGACGACTTCACCGCCGGTCTCGCCGCCTTCGGGGCCCAGGTCGATGAGCCAGTCGGCCGCGCGGATGACGTCCAGGTTGTGCTCGATGACGATCAGCGAATGGCCGGCGCCCAGCAGCTTGCGCAAGGCGCGCATCAGCTTGGCGATGTCGTCGAAATGCAGGCCCGTGGTCGGCTCGTCGAACAGGAACAGCGTGCCCTTCTTGGCGACGCCAAAGCGCGGCGACGCCGCCGCCTCGGCCAGGAAGCCGGCGAGCTTGAGGCGCTGCGCCTCGCCGCCCGACAACGTCGGCACCGGCTGGCCCAGGCGCACGTACTCCAGGCCCACGTCGACGATGGGTTGCAACTTGGCGATGACGGCGCGGTGCTCGCTGAACAGGTGCACCGCCTCGGCCACCGTCAGCTCCAGCACGTCGGCCACGCTCAGGTCGCGGTCCTTCAGCGTCAGCTTGGCGTCCAGCATCTCGGCGCGGAAGCGCTTGCCGTCGCAGTCCGGGCAGCGCAGGTAGACGTCGCTGAGGAACTGCATCTCGACATGCTCGAAGCCCGAGCCGCCGCAGGTCGGGCAGCGGCCGTCGCCGGCGTTGAAGCTGAACATGCTGGCCGTGTAGCTGCGCTCGCGCGCCAACGGCGTATCCGCCATCAGCTTGCGAATCTCGTCCCAGGCACCGACATAGCTGGCCGGGTTGGAGCGCGCCGTCTTGCCGATGGGCGACTGGTCGACGAATACCGCGTCGGCCAGAAAGTCGCCGCCCAGCAGGCGGTCGTGCACGCCGGGCGTCTCGGTCGCCTTGCCGAACTGGCGCGCCAGCGCGGGGTAGAGCACGTCCTGCATCAGCGTGCTCTTGCCCGAGCCGCTCACGCCGGTCACGACGACCAGGCGCTGCAGCGGGAAGGCAACGGACACGTCACGCAGGTTGTGCTCGCGCACGCCTTCGAGGATGAGCTTGGGCGTGGCCTCGTCCACCAGGCGCTTCAGGCCCATGCCGACGTGCTTGCGCGCGCCGAGGTAGGCGCCGGTCAGCGTGTCGGCCGTGCGGATGTCCTCGGGCGTGCCGTCGAAGACGATCTGCCCACCACGCTCGCCGGGGCCGGGGCCCATGTCGATGAGGCGGTCGGCGGCCAGCATGACGGCCGGGTCATGCTCGACGACGACCAGCGTGTTGCCGGCGTCGCGCAGCCGCTTCATGGCCTGCACGATGCGGCCCATGTCGCGCGGGTGCAGGCCGATGCTGGGCTCGTCCAGCACGAAAAGCGTGTTGACCAGCGAGGTACCTAACGCCGTGGTCAGGTTGATGCGCTGCACCTCGCCGCCGGAGAGGGTGCGGCTCTGGCGATCCAGCGTCAGGTAGCCCAGGCCGACGTCGCACAGGTAGCGGCTGCGGTGGCGGATCTCGTCGAGCAGCAGTTTCAGCGCTTCGTCCAGCATGGTGCTGGGCAGTTGCAGGCCGTCGACGAAGGCGCGCAGGCGCTGGATGGGCAGCTGCATCAGGTCGTGCAGGCTCAGGCCCGGCAGCGCTTCGAGCTGCTCGCGGCTCCACTCGACGCCGACCGGCAGGAAGCGTTGCACCGCCGGCAGCGCCACGTCCGCCAAAGCTTTGCTGCCGACGCGCCACAGCAGCGCCTCGGTCTTCAGCCGGGCGCCACGGCAACTGGGGCATTCGGTGTAGCTGCGGTACTTGGACAAGAGCACGCGGATGTGCATCTTGTAGGCCTTGCTCTCCAGGTACTCGAAGAAGCGCTTGACCCCGTACCACTGCTTGTTCCAGTTGCCGTTCCAATTCGGCGTGCCCTTGATGACCCATTCGCGGTGGGCCGGCGACAAGTCCTTCCACGGCGTGTCGCGCGGGATACCGGCCTCGCCGGCGTACTTCAGCAGGTCTTCATAGCTGTCCTTCCAGGCCGGCGTGGCCAGGGTCTTGATGGCGCCGTTGCGCAGCGTCTTGCGGTCATCCGGGATGACCAGGCCCAAATCGACGCCGATGACGCGGCCGAAACCCCGGCAGGCGTCGCAGGCACCGAAGGCCGAGTTGAACGAGAACAGCGCCGGCTGCGGGTCGGCGTAGCGGATGTCGCTTTCGGGACAGTGCAGACCGGTGGAAAAACGCCACAACGTGGCCCCTTCGTCGCCGACGTAGACACTGAGGCGGCCTGAACCCCGTTTCAGTGACAGCTCGATGGCCTCCATGGCACGCTGCTGGTCCGCGCCCAGGATGCGGAAGCGGTCGGCCACGACGTCCAGCAGCTTCTTGCCATCCGATTCACGCTCGGCCTGCACTCGCGTGAAGCCGCTGGCCGACAGCCACTGCTCCACCTGCTCGGCACTGGTGTTGGCCGGTAGCTCGACCGGGAAGGTCAGCACCAGCCTGGGATCTTCAGCGGCCTCGGCGCGCGCCATCAGCTCCGCATAAATGCTCTGCGCCGTGTCATGCCTGACGGGCGCGGCGGTCTTGCGGTCAAAAAGCTCGGCCGCGCGGGCAAAAAGCAGCTTCAGGTGGTCGTTCAGCTCCGTCATGGTGCCAACCGTGGAACGGCTGGTGCGCACCGGGTTGGTCTGGTCGATGGCGATGGCGGGCGGCACGCCGTCCACCTTGTCGACGGCCGGGCGGTCCATGCGGTCCAGGAACTGGCGCGCATAGGCAGAGAAGGTCTCCACATAGCGCCGCTGCCCCTCGGCGTAGAGGGTGTCGAACACCAGGCTGGACTTGCCGGAGCCGCTGGGGCCGGTCACGACAGTCAGCTCCGCGGTGCGCAGATCCAGGTCGAGATTCTTGAGGTTGTGCTGGCGAGCGCCTCGGATGCGGATCAGACCGTCGGTCATTGCGGGGGGGCCAAAACTGCGAAGGCCAGCAGTGTAGGGACGGGGGTGGTCGAGAACTGTCAGCACTTGCAGGCCGACGAGCGGTCGATTCAGCCTACGTGAGCGGCCAAGGCTCAGCGCAAATCGTGGGGACTTGCGGTTGCATACCGACACTGCCTGAGGCAACAATGGCCCCACCCCTTACCAGGGGACATAAAAACAAATGCAATCGAGGACAAGGGATGGACTACTCAAGGCTGCTTGCTGAAGTGCACACACATCCGCTCTGGCTGAGCGCCGCCGCTGGCGGTGCCAGCGCCGGTATGCCGCAGCCAGGCGCCGCCGATGCCGAGCCGGGACGTCACCAGCCCCATGTGCTGCTGGTGGAAGACAACCACATCAACCAGGTCGTCGCGCTGGAGTTCCTCGCGCTGATGGGGGTTGAAGCCCGCCTCGCCAAGAATGGCATCGAAGCCCTCGCCGCCTGCGAACAGGCCGCGCCCGACCTCGTGCTGATGGACATCCAGATGCCCGGCATGGACGGCCTGGAATGCGCCCGCCGCATCCGCGCCCTGCAGCGCGAGGCCAAGCTGCCGAACTTCCCCATCCTCGCCCTCACCGCCCATGCGCTGGACGCCGACGTGGCCGCCAGCATGGACGCCGGCATGGACGAGCACCTGACCAAGCCGCTGGACTTTGTCGCGCTGCGCACAAGGTTGCAGCGCTGGTTGAAACTGCCGGAGCACTGAGCCCCTCGTCCAGTCTTGCCTGCTGAACGCGGCAAGCCTGACCGGTCCCCCGAGGGGACGGCGATGCTTGCGGCATTGAGCCGCGCGCACATCGCCAGACGGGCCGGCTTGGGAGCGGCCCGGCGCTCGGCCCGCAGTCGGGCACTACGGCCGCGAAGATGTCATCAGGCCGCGGGCACGTACACGTAGCCGACGTTCCTCACCGTCTTGATGACCTCCGGCTTGTCCGGGTTGCGCTCCACCTTGCGGCGCAGGCGCATGACGCGCAGGTCGATGCTGCGGTCGAAGACGTCCCAGCCGCGGTTGTGCGCCTGTTCCATGATCTGGTCGCGGTTCAGCGGTCGGTTGGGGTGGCGGGCAAACAACGCCAGCAGGTCGAACTCGGCGGCGGTGATGTCGATCTCCTCGCCGCCAGCGCCAAAAAGCTTGCGCCGGGCCATGTCCAGTTGGCAGGGCCCAAAAGCCACGCGCTCGGGCTCCAACTCGGCAGCCGGCGCGACCGGTGCGGCCGTGACCTGCAAGCGGCGCAGCACCGCCCTCACGCGGGCCAGCAGTTCGCGCAGTTCGAAGGGTTTGGCGATGTAGTCGTCCGCGCCCACCTCCAGGCCAACGATGCGGTCGATGGCCTCGCCGGCCGTCGTCAGCATCAGCACGGCCAGGCGCGGGTGGGCCTCGCGCAGCGCCCGGGCCAGCGAGAGGCCGTTCTCGCCGGGCATGTTGATGTCCAGCACGGCCACGTCGGGCACGCGCTCGGCCACCAGGGCGCGGGCGGCGGCGGCGTTCTCGGCCTGCATGACCTCGAAGCCGTTGCGGCCGAAGTATTCGGCCAGCAGGGCACGCAGTTCGGGCTCGTCGTCGACGAGCAGCACGGTGGCAGGGGCAGAGGTGTCGGGCATGGCGGCGAATGATAGGCAGGGCCCGACGGCCCCAGCGCGATGTTGAAACAAACGCAACACAAGGCCGGCAATGCTGAAGCCGGGCTGAAACGCGCGCCGCAGACAGTCCTGTCACCGAACAGGAGCAACGCCATGAACTTCCGCAGCGACAACCCACACACCGACTGGCCCGAAACGATGGCCATGATTTTCCGCAGCGAGGCCTTTGCCGAAGACCTCGATGACAGCTACGAGACCTCGCCCGCCGTCGCTCCCGGTTGGCACCCGCTGGAGCGCCTCGTCGCTGCGCTGCCGCTGCTGTGCATCTTCGCCCCCGTCGCCGACGCCTATCTACGCGGCTGACTTTCAACCGCCCCACGCTCGTGTTGCTCGCTGCCCCCGAGGGGTGCGTCAGCTTCGGGTCGCCGAACACCACTGACCAGGACCTCCTCATGACCCCGCACCAAATTCACCTCATCCGCAGCAGCTTCGAGCCGCTCAAGCCCCTGGCCGCCACGGTGGCCGAGGCCTTCTACGCCCAGCTCTTCGCCCGTGACCCGGCCCTGCGCGCCCTCTTCCGTGGTGGCGACATGCACGAGCAGGGCGAGCGCCTCATGCAGATGCTGAGCGCCGCCATCGAGCTGCTGGACCGCCCGGGCGCCCTGATGCCCGTGCTGCTGCGCCTGGGCCAGCGCCACAACGGCTATGGCGTCGAAACCGCCCATTACGAAAGCGTCGGCGCTGCACTGCTGGACACGCTGGCCGCCGGCCTGGGCGACGGCTTCACGGCCGAAGTCCGCGAGGCCTGGACGACGATGTACGGCCTGGTGGCTCGCACGATGCAGCAAGGTGCGGTGTCGGCCGTACTGGCCGCCTGAACTGAAGCCCCTCGCCCAGTCTTGCCTCGCTGTACGCGGGCAAGCCTGGTCGGTCCCCCTGGGGGACGGCGATGCATGCCGGATTGACCGGCATGCACATCGCCTGCGGGCCGGCTTGGGAGCGGCCCGGCGCTCGGCCCGCAGGCGTAGACGACGTCCTTATCATCGGCCGCGCTTCACCGACAGCGCCAGGGAGAACGGCCAAGATGACCGATGACATCCATTTCCACCCCACGCCCGACGCCGGCGTGGGCGAGCTCAGTGCGGTGCTGCAGGCCACGCTGCCGCTGCTGTCGCAACTGCTGGAGGCCGTGCCGGCGCGCGTCGTCGTCATCGACGTGGACGAGCGCCTCGTCTGGGCCAACCAGGAGTTCTTCCGTTTCACCGGCCTGCACCCCAAGCAGGTGCTGACCCAGCGCATCAGCCGCATCATCGGCGAGGCGGCCTACGTCAGCTACAGGGCCGTGCGCCCACGCCTGGCCAGCGGCCAGACGGTCGCCTGGGAAGGCTGGACCGAGCTGGCCGGCATGGGCAGGCGCTATATGCGCGAACACCTGGTGCCGGTGGACCTGCGCGACGGCGTGCCGCAAGCCACCGTCGTCATGAGCCTGGACCTGACCGAGCTCAAGCGCCGCGACGCCGAGCTGTCGGCCAAGGTGGCCGAGCTGGAGACCACGGAGGCGCTGAAGTCCTCCATCTTCGACAACGCGATGGCGGCCCTGGTGTCGACGGACGAGACCGGCCACATCGTCGAGTTCAACCCGGCCGCGATGGCCATGTTCGGCATCGCGCGTGAGCAGGCCCTGGGCCGCTCGGTGGCTGACGTGATGATCCCGCCGCGCCTGCGTGATGCCCACAACGCCGGCATGGCCCGCGTAACGGCCGGCGGTGAGCAGCGTCTGATGGGGCGGCGCATCGAAATGGCGGCCCTGCGCGCCGACGGCAGCGAGTTCCCCATCGAGATGCTGTTGTGGCGCACCGCCGTGGGCAACCAGACCTTCTACACCGCGTCGCTGTTCGACCTGTCGGAACGCGAGGCCGCGCAGAGCCAGATCGAACGCCAGCGCGAGGCGCTGCGCCAGAGCGAGAAGCTCACCGCCATGGGCAGCCTGCTGGCCGGCGTGGCGCATGAGCTGAACAACCCGCTCTCCATCGTCATGGGCCGCGCGTCGCTGCTGGCCGAGAAGCTGAGCGACAACCCGCTGGCCGCCGACGCTCAGCGCATCCATGAAGCGGCGGAGCGCTGCGGCCGCATCGTCCGCACCTTCCTGAACATGGCGCGCAGCCGCCCGGCCAACCGCAGCGAGGTGGCGCTGAACGACCTGGCCACCGCCGCCATCGACATGCTGGGCTATGTGCTGCGCAGCCACGGCATCGCCGTCACGCTGGACCTGTTGCCGGGGCTGCCGCCGGTCAAAGCCGATGCCGACCAGATCGGCCAGATCGTGCTCAACCTCATCGTCAACGCGCAGCAGGCGCTGGGCGCGCGCGACCACGGCCGGCGCCTCACCGTCTCCACCGGCGTGGCGCCCATGACCGACGGCGACCGCCGCCGCACGCCGCGGGTGTGGATGCGCGTGCGCGACAACGGCCCGGGCATTGCGCCGGAGCTGCGCGAGCGCGTCTTCGAGCCCTTCTTCACGACCAAGAGCGAAGGCGTGGGCACGGGCCTGGGCCTGGCCGTGTCGCGCTCCATCGCGCGCGACCACGGCGGCGAGCTGACGGTGCAGGATGAGGGCGATGGCGCCTGCTTCTGCCTGCAGATGCCCGTCAGYGGCGAGCCCGAGACCACCGAAACCGAGCCCGTGCCGCTGGCTGCGGCCGACGAGATCAGCGCCCGCCTGCTGGTCGTTGACGACGAGCCGGAGATCGCCGAGCTGATCGGCGAGATGCTGGCCGGCGCGGGCTACGAGGTCATGACGGCCGAGTCCGGTGCCGTCGCGCTGGCCATGCTGGCCGAGGCCCGCTTTGACGCCATCATCAGCGACCTGCACATGCCCGAGCTGGACGGCGCCGGCCTGTGGCGCGAGGTGAAGCGCACGCAACCGGCATTGGCGCGGCGCATGCTGTTCGTCACCGGCGACACGCTGTCGCCCACGGCCCGGCAGTTCCTGGACGAGGCGCGCTGCGACCGCTTGAACAAGCCGTTTGCCAAGGCCGAACTGCTGGCCCGCGTGGCGGCCTTGCTGCGCGGCTGACGCGGAGGTGGCGCGACCATAATCGCCGCCACAAAAGCATCAGGAGACAAGCCCATGAAGCGCCGCACCTTGCTGCCGGTGATGCTCAGCCCCTGGCTCGCCCAGGCGCAGAGCGCCAAGCCCCAGACCTGGATCGTCCCCTTCCCCGCCGGCGGCGGCACCGACGCCTTTGCGCGGCCGCTGACCGCCGTGCTCACGCGCCAGATGGGCCGCCAGGTACTCATCGACAACAAGGGCGGTGCGGGCGGCACGGTGGGCGCCACCATCGCCGCCAAGCTGGCGCCGGACGGCAACAACTTCTTCATGGGTGCCGTGCACCACGCCATCGCGCCGTCCATGTACCCCAGGCTGGACTACAAGCTGGAGGACGACTTCATTCCCGTCGCCCTGCTGGCCAGCGTGCCCCAGGTCATCGTCGTGCACCCGGGCCAGGTGCCGGTGGCCGATCTCAAGGGCCTGCTGGCCACCGTGCGCGCCAAGCCGGGCAAGCTCAACTACGGCTCGGCCGGCAACGGCACCTCCCACCACCTGGCGGGCGAGCTGTTCAAGCTGCAGACCAAGACCTTCATCACCCACATTCCCTATCGCGGCGCCGGCCCGGCGCTGCAGGACCTGATCGCCGGCCAGGTGGACCTGATGTTCGACGGCCTGGGCTCATCGGCCACGCACATCAAGAGCGGGCGCATCAAGGCGCTGGCGGTTGCCGGCACCAAGCGCGCCGTCGGCTTCCCCGACATCCCCACCGCGGCCGAGGCCGGTGTGCCGGGCTACGAGGTGTCGACCTGGTACGGCCTGTGGGCGCCCAAGGGCACGCCCAAGGAAGCCATCGCGGCCATGCAGGCCGAGCTGCGCAAGGCCTTCGCCAGCGACGACATCCGCAACATCTGGCACGGCCTGGGCGCCGAGACACCCAACCTCTACGGCGACGCCTTCGGGCAGTTCGTCAGCGCCGAGATCAAGCGCTGGGCTGCGGTCGTCAAAGCCTCTGGCGCAAAGATGGACTGATCGAACGATGAACCTGTACTCGGCCCTGCGCGCCGGCTTCCCGGCCAACCTCGATTCGACGGCCATCGACAACGAGGGCGCGCTCTACTCGTGGCGCGACCTGGAGCGCGGCAGCGCGATGCTGGCCAACTGGCTTGGCAAGCTGGCCCTGCCCGCCGGCAGCCGCGTGGCGGTGCACACGGACAAGAGCGTCGAGGCGCTGATCCTCTACCTGGCCGTGCTGCGCGCCGGCCATGTCTACCTGCCGCTGAACCCGGCCTACCAGGCCAGTGAGTTGGAGCACTTCATCGCCGATGCGGCGCCAGGCGTCGTCGTCTGCGCTGGGCGCAACTTCGGCTGGGTCAGCAAGCTGGCCTTCCAGCGCGGCGTACGCTGGGTCTTCACGCTGAACGACGACCGCAGCGGCACGCTGCTGGACCGCGCCGCGCAGATGAGCGACCAGCACGAGCCGGCCCGCCGTGCGGCGGACGACCTCGCCGCCATTCTCTACACCAGCGGCACGACCGGGCGCAGCAAGGGCGCGATGCTGAGCCACGGCAACCTGCTGTCGAACGCGCAGACGCTGAAGTCCTTCTGGGATTGGCGGCCGGACGACGTGCTACTGCACGCATTGCCCATCTTCCACGTCCACGGCCTCTTCGTCGCCTCGCACGGCGCGCTGCTGAACGGCAGCCGCATGCTGTGGTTCAACAGGTTCGACGCCACGGCGGTCGCGCGCCGCCTGCCCGAGGCCACGGTCTTCATGGGCGTACCCACGCTCTATGTGCGACTGCTGCAGGAGAAGGCGCTCGACACCAAGAACATCCGCCTCTTCATCAGCGGCTCCGCACCCTTGCTCATCGAAACCTGGCGCGACTGGCAGGCGCGCACCGGCCACCTGATCCTGGAGCGCTACGGCATGAGCGAGACGCTGATGCTGACGTCCAACCCCTGCCGCCCCGAAGACGGTGATCGCATCGGCGGTACGGTCGGCAAGGCGCTGCCCGGCGTCGGCCTGCGCATCCTGCTCGACGACGGCGACGCCTGCGCGGTGGACGAGATCGGCCATGTGCAGGTGCGCGGCCCCAACGTCTTCAGCGGCTATTGGCAGATGCCGGAGAAGACGGCCGAGGAGTTCACGGCCGACGGCTGGTTCAGGACCGGCGACGTCGGCCGCGTCGATGCCCAGGGCTATCTRACGCTGATCGGCCGCAGCAAGGACMTCATCATCAGCGGCGGCTTCAACGTCTACCCGGCCGAGGTGGAAGGCTTCCTGAACGATCTGCCAGGCGTGGGCGAATCGGCCGTCATCGGCGTGCCGCACGCCGACTTCGGCGAGGCGGTCGTCGCCGTCATCACGCCGCTGGGTCAGCCCGACCCCGAAGCGCTGATCCGTGAACTGAAGAGCCGCATCGCCGGCTTCAAGGTGCCCAAGCGCGTCATCGTCGTGCCCGAGCTGCCGCGCAACGCGATGGGCAAGGTGCAGAAGAAATTGCTGCGCGAGCAGTACGCGGCGCTGTTCACGACCGATTGAGCCTGCCATGAGCGAGCCCGCGCCCAGCCCGCCGCCGGAGCCCGACCCGCAGCGACTGGCTCGCACTCGGCGCCGGCGTGAACGCGCACTGCTGCTGGCACCGGCGCTGGCCTTCGGCCTCGTCATCGTGACGATCTGGGCTTTGGTGGCCTGGTACGTGATCGAGCGGCCACGCGAGCTGCTGGAAGATCAGCGGCGCGAACTGGCCGGCGCCGTGCACACGATAGGCATGCAGACCGAACCGGTGCTGCGCCAAGCCGACGCCGCGCTGCATTTCGTCGACCTGTGGCTGCTGAGCCACCGGGCCGACGGCCTGCAGCAGGTCGACCCCGCGCTGAACCAGCTCGCCGAGGGCGTGCGCAATGGCTCGCGGCAGATGGTGGACGTGATGCTGGTGGCCCGCAACGGCCAGGTTCGGCGGCTGCAGGGCGGTGCCGAGGGCGAGAGCGACGGCGCCAGCATCGCGGGCCGTGCCGCCTTCACCCAGGTGGCCGGCATCGTGCACGAGGGCATCGTGCTCGGTGCGCCGCTGAAGCTCGGCGGCACGCGCGACGACGGCCACACGCGCCTGCCGCTGCTGATGCGCCTGTCGCGCCCGCTGGGCGACTACGACATGGTGCTCGCCGTCGTCGACCTGCAGCGGCTGAGCGCCGTGCAGGCGCTGTTCACGCCGGGGCCGCAGGCCTCGCTCGTCATGGTGCGTGGCGACGGCCTGACGCTGTCGCGCCAGCCCGAGGTGACGGGCTTCGTGGGCCGCAACCTGTTCGACGAATTCCCGGCGCGGCGCAAGGACCTCAGTGACAACGAAGGCTTCTTCGCCAGCAGCGGCGCCGTCAGCGACGGCCGCCCGCGCATGGGCGCCTACGTGACGCTGGGCGACTTCAACCTCAAGCTGCTGCTGTCCGACACCGAGGACGCCGCTCTCGCCGCCCACCGCCGCCAGCGCACCGTCGTGCTCGCCGTGGCGACTGTCGCAACGCTGGGCCTGCTGGTGCTGACCCGCTGGCTGAGCCTGCTGCAGCGCGCCGCGCGGCTGCGCGAGGCGGCCCTGCAGGCCACCAGCAATGCCATGCCGCTGGGCCTGTTCCGCTGCGACGAGACGGGTCGCATGGTCTACGTGAACGACAGCTATCTGCGCGTGCACGGCATCAAGCGCGAAGACGTCGCCTGGGGCTGGACTGCCCTGGTGCGGCCCGAGCACCGCGACATGATGATCCAGCGCTGGAAGCAGCATGTGGCCACCGGCGAGCCGGTCGACATGGTGCGCAAGATGCGGCGCGCCGACGACGGGCGCGTGCGCTGGATCGCGGTGCGGACGGCGCCGCTGTACTTCGACGGCGAGATCGCCGGCCAGGCCGGCACCGTCGAGGACGTGACCGAGCGCGGCGAGCAGGAAAAGGCGCGCCAGACGCTGGCCGCGATCTTCGACATCACGCCCGACATCGTCTGCCAGGCACGCGGCAACGGCGACGTCATCTACATGAACCCCGCCGCGCGCGAGCGCTTCGGCCTCGCCGCCGATGCCGCGCTGGACGGTTCGCGCATCGAACACTTCTTCTCGGCCCAGCAGATCGAGGCCTACCAGAAGCTGGTGCTGCCCACCGCAATGCGCGACGGTCACTGGCGCGGCCGCACGCGGCTGAAGATCGGCGCCGACAAGGTGCCCATGGACTTCACCGTGCTGGCCCACCGCGACCCGCGCGGCCGCACCGAGACGGTGTCGGTCATCCTGCGTGACGTGTCGGCCCAGGCGCGCGCCCAGCGCGAACGCGAGCGCAGCGAGGCCATGCTGCTGGCCGTGGCGCATACGGCGCGGGCGCAGTTCCTCGTCGGCGACACCGAGGGCCGCGTGATCTTCTTCAACGCCGCCTTCGAGGCGCAGCGCCACATCGAGCTCAAGGACTGGGTCGGCCGGCCGCTGGCCGAGCTGTTCGGCCCACAGGACTACGCCGCCCGCGCGCCGCTGATTGCCGCCGCGCTGGCCGGCGAGACCCGCCGCCTGGACCTGGCCAGCGGCGGCGAGCGCGACGGCCGCAGCTTCGACGTGCAGTACGCGCCGCTGCGCGTGCAGAGCGGCAAGATCGAGGGTGTCATCGGCATCGAGGCGGACGTGACCGACGCCCGCCGCGAGGAGGCCCGGCTGCGCCTGGCCTCGCAGACCGACGCGCTGACCCAACTACTCAACCGCGCCGGCTTCGAGGAGGGCTCGCGCCGCCTGCTGGCCGCACCGGGCGGCCAGCAGGCGGCCCTGCTCTACCTCGATCTCGACAAGTTCAAGCCCGTCAACGACGGGTACGGCCACCCGACCGGCGACGCGCTGCTGAAGGCGGTGGCCCTGCGCCTGCGCCACGCGCTGCGCCCGGGCGACCTGGTCGCGCGCCTGGGCGGTGACGAGTTCGCCGTGCTGCTGCCGCAGCTGCACGAGGTGGGCGATGCCGCCACCGTGTCGGCCAAGCTACTGCAGGCCCTCAGCACGCCGTATCACATCGGCGAGCTGGTGCTGGAGATCGGCGTCAGCATCGGCTACTGCGTGGCCACGGCGGGCAGCGTCACGCTGGAGGCACTGGTCGAGCGGGCCGACGCCAGCCTCTACGAAGCCAAGCGCGCCGGGCGCGGGTGCGTTAGGGGCGGCTCGATCTAGCGCCTTGCACCGATTGAAAAACGTCGTGGCAAGTTGGGGCGCTAGAAGTCAGCAGGCAGGCATTTCATCGTCTTGGCCTCGTTGATACGCTCCACCGCTGCCCTACGCCCTCCAGAGGCCCCGTATCCCTGAACGAAGCTGCGAACAGTTTCCTGTGCTGCAAACAGCGTCTCCTTGACGTACTTGCACTCATTCGTTGAAGGCACGGCAAGCCACGCCCTTTTGATCATCGCGACGGGGTCTTCCTGAGAAGCAACCGGGTTCAAGACGGGGCGCTCGCTGATAGGCGACGGGCGTTTGTCGCCCTCCTGCGCGCCGGTCGAGACCGTCCCGTCAGTGGAGGGCAGCCTGCCATTCAAATAGCTTGCACCGACCTTTTCGGAGTAGACCGTGCCTGACGGTACCGAGTGGAAGCCGACTTCCGATTCCTGCCCTCCATCAATCCTAAGCCAACGGAAAATCGTGTTCCGATACTTTCCATTCATGTCACCGGGAACTCCTTCAAGCCCAATCACACGATCGATTTGGCGCTTCAATGCGAAGAGATCCGCGGTCTCCGGAGATGGGTGCTCGACGCTCACAATCAATTTAACGAGTCTGTCGGAGTTCGCGTCGAAACACAGCACGAGCGAACCAAGGACGACGCCATCGACGCCCGAGTGTGGATGGTCTTTGCGAAAGCAATTTTGGATCGTCTCACCCGTCTGTTTGCGAAGTGATTCAGCCGTCTCTTCCGCTTTGGCTGACTTGGCAACCAACTTGAAGTCCGCGCCAATAGCGTCCGAATGCTGACCGAACTTGAGTCCGGAAAGGTCCGCAAAGACTGGCGCAACTGCATGGCCATTGGCAGGTGCGGCCCCAACGGCACCAGTTGAAACTCCACTCGAAACGCCGACCTCACGAACCGGCAGGCGCAACAGAAAAGCACCAAGCACCACCAAGCATGCAGCGAGGAAACCTCCGCCGACCGCCACGATTAAAGACCGGCCAAGCCTACGGATGAGAATCGCCACGCCAAGCCAGGCGACCACCGCTCCAGCCATCAGCGCCTGGCTCCACCAACCGCCGCTGGTGTCATGCACCATGCCGGAACCAAGCCTCGTCCCGGACGCCGGCGGCGAAGCGCGCGTTGCGCTGGAAGAGGCGTCAATCGACGGGAGTGCCGCTGCAGAGGCGGGCGCAGCACCTGAAGCTACCGCAGCATCCGTGGCCGCGATTTTGTCGCCTTCGCTCGCAACGCCGGCGGCAGCGAGACCGGAAGCGTCGCGCAAGGCCGCAATACGCATTTGATAGGCTGTCATGAGACAGGCCTCATCGGCACATGCGTTTCTCGTGTCCTTGATCCAGGACCTTTGCGACGCACGGACCAAGTCAGGCGCCTTGTGGTCGCTCAGAACGTCTGCATAGGCCGCAGCCAACTGTTCATCGAGCGCTGAAAGCTCAGGCGACGCGCAGATCGTGGCTTCGGCTTTGTTGCCAGCCTTGGCACAGTCGAAGCTCGCCGAGTAGGCAGGCAGCGCAAAGCATGCGCAGAGCAAGGCCGCCGAGAGGATTTTCTTCATGGGGCTAACCATTGGTGACGACTCCGCAATCGATTCACACAAGCGACATCTGCGCGGCACCGGGTCAAATCGTGGCCACACCGTTCTTGACCTCCCCCAGCGCCAGTTGCAGCACACGAGCGTCGCTGCTGGCGCGGTGGCGAGTCAACTGCTGGCGCGCACGCACAGCCTCCGTGACGCCCTTCCAGCGCTGCGCCTCGTCCTCGCTGAGCAATTTGCGCAGGTCGTCCAGCTGGAAGCTCATCCGCAGCCCGACCGCCTCGTAGAGCCGCGCCAGCCAGGTGTAGTCGTGGCCCCAGCCGTCGCAGAAAACGGTCTGCCCGCGCAACCGGGTGTTGAGCTGCTCGGCCATCCAGCGCGCCGGCCGGCCGTGGATGCGCAGCAGCTCGCGGCTGATGCCGTGCAAGGCCTCGGCGGCGGCGTCCCAGTGCAGCCAGTCGGTCTCGGGCAGGATGAGGCCGCAGAACAGCCCGCCCTGGCCGTCGCTGAAGCCGATCTCGATGGGATAGCTGCCGCGCCCGAAGCCGGAGGCTTCGATGTCGAGGATGGTGGGCAGCGAATCCATCGGCCCGAGTTTGTCAGGCCCGGCGGGGGAAGCTACACAGGGTTGTCGATGACCTGCTCGGCCTCGAAGAGCTGCAGCGCCGCGCGGCCGACCTGGCGGGTGTCCCACCAGGCATAGGCGCCCACGCCGGCCGCGCCCACCAGCGGCACCCAGCGCGACAACGCCTTCGTCGCCACCTTGCGGCCCAGGTGCAGGCCCACCGCGCCGGCCACCCGCTGCAGCACGGCCTGGGCGGCCGGGCGCACGATGACGCGCTCGCCCACACGCACGGTCAGGTCGCGCAGCGCCTGCGCCGCCGTGTGGCGGAACAGGCACCACATCATCTGCGTGGGCCCGAGGTCGGCGCTGCGGCCGTAGAGGGCGGCGATATCGGCCACCAGCTGGCGCTGGATGTGCCAGACGGCCAGCATCTCCGGCGCGATGGTGGCCCAGCCCAGAGGCCCGAGCGGCAGGGCCAGCGTGCCGGCGGCCAGCGCCGCCTTGGCCGCCGCGCTCTCGATGGCCTTGGCCGCCGCATCGGCCGGCCGCGCGCTGACGGTGAATTCAGGCTCGGGCGGCCGCGCCACCAGGGCCAGCACCCGCTCACCCAGACTTGCTTGCTGCTTCATGCCTGTACTTTCGCATTGCGCTGAGTCGACAGAATGGCACAGACTCGGGCCTGTCGCACCTCGCCGGGCCAAGAGCCATACGGTGAGTCCCACGCCACCACACCAAGGGAGACCCGCATGAACCTGCTCACGGACCTGCGCATCGGCCGCCGCCTCGGCCTGGCCTTCGCCGTTTCCATCGCCTTCAGCGTGCTGCTGGCCGCCTACGCGCGCACCGCGCTGATCCGCGTCAATGACGAGCTGGCGCTGATGGTGGACGACCGCATCGTCAAGGTGCAGCAGCTGGAGCAGATCAAGGACAACGTCAACCTGACGGCGCAAGCGGTGCGCAACGTGCTGTTGCTGCCTAACGCCGAGGGCAAGCGCAAGCAGCTGGCCGACGTCGAAGCCGCCGCCAAGCTCAACGCGGCGCTGTTCGACAAGCTCGATGCCAGCATCACCTCCGAGCGCGGCCGCCAGCTGATGGCCGCCACCGCGCAGGCGCGCACGGCCTTCGTCACCTCGGTGCGCAGGGTCATCGAACTGGGCATGAAGGACGAGGCCGAGCCGGCCCGCGATCTGCTGCTGGGCGAGACCCAGGGCCTGCAGGCGCAGTATTTCAAGGCGCTGGAAACGCTGGTCGAGTTCCAACGGGAGCTGATGCACAGCGCGGCCAAGTCGGCTGACGCGACGGTGGACTTCGCCGCCATCGCTGTCGTCGTCGCTGCCGTGACCGCCATCGCCATCGGCGCAGCCATGGCGCTGCTGATCACGCGCTCCGTCGTCACGCCCATCCAGCAGGCCGTCGACGCCGCCGAGACGGTGGCCGGCGGCGACCTGCGCCTGCGCCTGGACACCCGCCGCAAGGACGAGGCCGGCCAGTTGCTGGGTGCGCTGCAGCGCATGAACGACGCGCTGGTGAGCATCGTCGGCGCCGTGCGCGGCAATGCCGAGAGCGTGGCCATGGCCAGCGGCGAGATCGCCCAGGGCAATGCCGACCTGAGCCAGCGCACCGAGCAGCAGGCCAGCAACCTGCAGGAGACGGCGGCGTCGATGGAAGAGCTGAGCGCCACCGTCAACCACAACACCGACACGGCCCGCCAGGCCGCCCAACTGGCCGACAGCGCCGCCCGCGTCGCCGAGAGCGGCGGCCAGGTGATGGGCCAGGTCGTCAGCACCATGGAGCAGATCACGGCCAGCTCCAAGAAGATCGCCGACATCATCGGCACGATTGACGGCATCGCCTTCCAGACCAACATCCTGGCGCTGAACGCGGCGGTGGAAGCCGCGCGGGCCGGCGAGCAGGGGCGAGGCTTTGCGGTGGTGGCCGGCGAGGTGCGCCTGCTGGCACAGCGCTCGGCCGAGGCGGCACGCGAGATCAAGGGGCTGATCGGCGCCAGCGTCGAGCGCGTGGAGGCCGGCAACACGCTGGTGGGCGAGGCCGGCCGCACGATGGGCGAGGTCGTCGGCCAGGTGCGTCGCGTGGCCGACCTCATCAACGAGATCAGCGCCGCCAGCAGCGAGCAGAGCAAGGGCATCGGCCAGATCGGCGAGGCCGTCAACCAGCTCGACCAGGTCACCCAGCAGAACGCCGCCCTGGTGGAGGAAAGCGCCGCAGCCGCCGAGAGCCTGCGCGCCCAGGCCGGCCAGCTGGCCGAGACGGTGGCGGCCTTCAAGCTCGACGCGGCTGCGGCGCCCCGGCCGGTGGCGGCCCGGATCGCCAGGCCAAAGGCGACCGGCCTTGCCAAGGCGGCATTCAGCAAGCCGCGCCCGGTGCCGGTCACGGCTGTTGTCGCGCCGGCCGCAGCGGCAGTGGCCGCGAAAGATGACGACTGGACCAGCTTCTGAGCCCGCAGATGACCACCACGATGAACACACACCCCTGGCGCGGCGTCTTCCCCGCCGTCACCACCAAGTTCCATGCCGACGAAAGCCTCGACTTCGCCGGCACGGCGCGCCACATCGACTTCCAGATCCGCAACGGCATCCATGGCGTCGTCTGCTGCGGCTCGCTCGGCGAAGCCAGCACGCTGGCGCTGGACGAGAAGCTGGCCGTCGCGCGCTGTGCACTGGATGCGGCGAACGGCCGCGTGCCCGTGCTGGCCACCGTGTCGGAGAGCAGCACGCGCGAGGCCCTGCGCTTCATAGAGGGCGCCAACGCGCTGGGCGTGGCCGGCTACATGGTCATGCCCTCGGTCATCTACGTGGCCGACGCACGCGAGGCCATGGCCAATGTGCGTGCCTATGCCAACGCGGCGCAGCGGCCGCTGATGGTCTACAACAACCCGGTGGCCTACCGCGTGGACCTGCGGCCCGAGCATTTCGCCGAACTGGCTGACTGCGAACACATCGCCGCCATCAAGGAGAGCAGCGGCGACGTGACCCGCATCACCGACCTGCGCAACCTGCTCGGTGATCGGTATCAGCTCTTCATGGGCGTGGACGACCTCGCCTTCGAGGGCCTGGCTCTGGGCTGCGATGGCCTGCTGGCCGGCGTGGGCTGCGCCTTCCCGCGCGAGACGGTTGCGCTGTTCGAGCTGATGCAGGAAGGCCGCTGGCAGGAGGCGCGCGCCATCTACCGCTGGATGACGCCGCTGCTGCACCTGGACGTGTCGACCAAGCTGGTGCAGAACCTCAAGCTCATCGACGCGCTGGTGGGCGTCGGCAGCGAGCACATGCGGCGGCCACGGCTGCCGCTGGTGGGTGCAGAGCGTGAACGTGTCGAGGCGCTGGTCGCCACCGCGCTGGCGACGCGGCCCGAACATTGCCGCTCACAGCCATGAACTACCTCCACGTCATCGACTCGCACACCGGCGGCGAGCCGACCCGGGTCGTCATCGATGGCTTCCCCGACCTGGGCGCGGGCCCCATGGCCGAGCGGCTGGAGCAGCTGCGCCACCACCACGACCGCTACCGCCGCGCCACGCTGCTGGAGCCGCGCGGCAGCGACGTGCTCGTCGGCGCCCTGCTCTGCGCGCCGCAAGACCCGGCGCACACGGCCGGCGTCATCTTCTTCAACAACGCGGGCTACCTGGGCATGTGTGGCCACGGCACGATAGGCCTGGTTGCGACGCTGGCCCACCTGGGGCGCATTGCGCCGGGCGAGCATGTCATCGAGACGCCGGTGGGCGATGTGCGCGCCACGCTGCACGAGGACGGCCGGGTGAGCGTGCGCAATGTGCCGGCCTGGCGGCTGGCGGCCGACGTCGCTATCACGCTGCCCACAGGGCAGACGGTCACCGGCGACATTGCCTGGGGCGGCAACTGGTTCTTCCTGTGCGCCGACCATGGCCAGGTCATTTCACCCGAGCGCGTCGCCACGCTGACCGACTACGCCGCCCTGCTGGGCGAGGCGCTTCAGGCCCAGGGTCATTTCGGCGCGAGCGGTGCCGTCATCGACCACATCGAACTCTTTGCCGACGCCGACCCGGCGCTGGCCGACAGCCGCAGCTTCGTGCTCTGCCCCGGCCGCCAGTACGACCGCTCGCCCTGCGGCACCGGCACCAGCGCCAAGCTGGCCTGCCTGGCCGCGCGGGGCAAGCTGCCACCGGGTCAGGTCTGGCGCCAGGCCAGCGTCATCGGCAGCGTCTTCGAGGGCTGGTACGAGAGCGCGGGCGACCAGGTCATTCCCACCATTCGCGGGCAGGCCTTCATCAGCGCCGAAGCGACGCTGATCATCGACCCAGCCGATCCCTTCGGCTGGGGCTTCAGCTGAAGTCACACCGAGCCTCTCGGACTTTGAAGTTTGGGGCTGCGGCAACGCGGCCTCGCCGGCAAACTTGATCCACCGCAGCGGGCCCACGAGGCCACGAGCGGCGTTGGAAGGAGTTGTCGAGCATGCATTCCGAGCAAGCCACGCTGACCCGGCCGCAAGGCCCCCGACCGCAACCCGCGGCACACCCGCCCCAAGCGCTGCGCGAGCTGCTGGCCCGCGCCGACGTGCAGATCAACGGCACGCGGCCCTGGGACATGCGCGTGCACGACGCCCGCGCCTACCGCCGCATCCTCACCCAATGGTCGCTGGGCGCAGGGGAGGCCTATGTGGATGGCGACTGGGACTGCGAGCGGCTGGACATGATGTTCGAGCGGCTGCTGCGCGCCGACCTGGACCGCACCGCTCCCGGCCCCGCCAAGCTGAGGCTGCTGCTGGAGAGCCTGCGCCAGCGCCTCTTCAACCTGCAGACCGAGGAGCGCGCCCACCAGGTGGGCGAGCGCCACTACGACGCCGGCAACGACGTCTTCGAGGCCATGCTGGACTCCCGCATGATCTATTCCTGCGGCTACTGGGCGCATGCGCAAGACCTTCAGCAGGCGCAGGAACACAAGCTGGCCATGATCTGCCACAAGCTGGAGCTCAGGCCCGGCGACACGCTGCTGGACATCGGCTGCGGCTGGGGTGGGCTGGCGCGCTTTGCGGCCGAGCGTTTTGGCGCGTGCGTGACCGGCATCACCATCAGCAAGGAGCAGCTCGCCGTGGCCGAGGCGCGCTGCGCCGGCCTGCCCGTCACGCTGCGGCTGCAGGACTACCGCTCTGTGCAGGGGCGCTTCGACAAGATCGTGTCGGTGGGCATGTTCGAGCATGTCGGGCTGAGGAACTACGCCACCTACTTCGACACCGCGCGCCGCCTGCTCGCGCCGGACGGCCTCTTCCTGCTGCACACCATCGGCGTGGACCGCCGCGCGCCGCACACCGACCCGTGGATAGAGCGCTACATCTTCCCCAACGGCAAGCTGCCCTCGCCGGTCGAGTTGGCCGAGGCGGTGGAGGGCCGTTTCGTCGTGGAGGACTGGCACAACTTCGGGCCGGACTACGACCGCACGCTGATGTGCTGGGCCGAGCGCTTCGAGGCGGCATGGCCGCGGCTGGCGTCGGGCTACGACGAAGGTTTCCGCCGCATGTTCCGCTACTACCTGCTCAGCTGCGCGGGCTTCTTCCGCTCGCGCCAGGGGCAGCTGTGGCAGCTGGTGCTGAGCAGGCCGGAGCGGCGCGGGGTCTATCGCTCCGTCAGACCGCCTTTGCCGGACCGTTGACGCAGCCTCTCAGCCGCCAGCGCGCTGCTCTTGCAGCGTGGCCGCGACATGGGCGAATGAGGGCCGGAGCTCGCCCCAGGCCTGTCGCGCCAGCAGCCGCGGCTTGCGCATAACGCCCGGCTGCGCAGGCCCCCGCAGCGCCCGCAGTGCCGTTTGGCCAGCAAAGGCGATGGTGTTGCTGCACTCCTTGTCGCCAACAAGCAGCACATCGCCGTCGAAAGCCCGCTTCAAGCGGGCCGCGTGCCGCTGGAACTCGGGGTGGGCAGTGTGCAGGTTGACCACCAGCAGGCCGCCCGGGCGCAGTGCGCTGCGGCAGTCGTCGTAGAAGGCCTGCGAGCACAGGGCTGGCGGCTGCCCTTCGTGGTCGAAGCCGTCCACGAGCAGCACGTCCAGCCGGTCATGGGCGTCGCGGACGAAATGGGCGCCATCGCCACGCCGGACCTGGAAGCGCCCATCGTCCTTCGGCACCTGGAATTGCTCGCGCAGCGCGATGACGTGGGGGTTGATCTCGACGACGTCGATGCGGGTGTCGGGCAGGTGGTGGTGGCAGAACTTGGCCATGGAACCGCCGCCCAGCCCGATCATCGCCAGCGCCTCGGGCCGGGGCACGAACAGCAGGAAGGCCATCATCGTGCGCGTGTAGGCCAGGTCCAGCGCGCGGGGGTGCTGGACCTGCATGCGGCTCTGGATCTCGCAGATCGAGAAGTGCATGGCACGGGTATCCAAGGTCTCGTAGACGAAGGGCTTGACGAAGGCGTGCAGGTCGGCGGTGTCGGGCATGGCGTGCGGAAGTGGCGGCGGCCTTCAGGCGCGCTGCAGCTCGTGGATCAGCGTGCGGTGCGTACCAGTGCGACGGCGCAGGAAGGCGAGGGTCATCAAGCGAATGGCATGTTAATCAAATATGTTTGAAATTATAATTTGACACTCACAAGGAGCCGGCATGGAACAAAAGACCGCCCGCCTGACGGTGCTGATCGACCCGGACAAGAAAAAGGCGTTTGAAACCCTGTGCGCGCAACAAGACGTCACGCCATCGCAGGTGGTGCGGCGACTGATCCGCGACTATCTGGCCGCCCATGGCGTCGCCTACGCGCCCGGTGCGGATGCGACCCCACCGGGCTGAGCAGGCGTCAGGCTTGCGGCAGTTCGTCGCCGCGCCCAAGGTAGGCGCGGATGGCCGCGATGCGGCCTTCGGCATCGACGTCGAACATGTCGACGACGTAGAGCGTGTCACGCTGGTCGACAACGATCTTCAGCTCGGCCGCCACGCCGCCGTCTCGCTCGTAGACGGCCAGCACGTCGATGTGCAGATGCCGGGCGGCCGCGAAGTTCTTGCGCGTCTCGGCCAGCGCCGCAGCCTTGCCGACAACGCGGATCTTCCAGTCGCGCAGCGTGATGGCGTCGGCGAACAGAGGCTCGATGGCCGCGAGGTCGCGGGCGGCGTAGGCGGCCAGGTAGGCGCGCACGAGGTCGGCTGGCTGGAGGCTCACGGGCGCGATGAGAAGGGGAACATGGCGGCGATGCTAGCCGCGCGAACGCTGTGCGGGGCCAGGGCTTGCCGTCCTGCCTCCGCATCCCGCGGGCACATGCGCGGCGAGCCCCGGCGGGGTAGGCTGCGCGCATGATCCCCACCCGCACCAGCCCGCGCGCAGCCCCGCCGCCTTGGCTGCCGCGTTGGCTGCGTTCCTCGGTCCTGACCCTGCTCGTCGCCTTGCTGGCCACCGCAGCCCTGGCCCAGGGCGGGCCGGCACCCGGGGGACCGCGGCGGGTCGTCTTCCTGGCGCAGGATTTCCGCAATGGCGGCATCACCGCCGTCTATCGTGGCTTTGAGCAGGCCTGCATCGAACTGGGCTGGACCTTGAGCATCGTCAACGGCAAGGGCGACCGGGCGACGATCCGCCGCCTCTTCGACGAGGCCTTGGCGTCGGGCGCACACGGCGTGGTGCTGGGTGGCTTCGACGAGTCCGACATCGCCGACCGGCTGGCCACCGCCGCCGGGACGCCGCCGGTGCTGGTCGGCTGGCATGCGTCGCCGGTGGCCGGCAGCGCCTCCAGGCTGTTCGTCAACGTCAGCACCGACCCCGAGGTGGTGGCCGACATGGCCGCCGCGCTGGTGATCAGCTCCGGCGTCTCGCGCGCCGGCGTCGTCATCTTCAACGACAGCCGCTTCGACATCGCCAACATCAAGACCCTGCGCATGCGCAAGGCCTTGTCGCGCTGCGCGCATTGCGAACTGCTGGCCGTCGAGGACATGCCGATTGGCAACGCGGCCAAGGAGATGCCGAGGGCGCTGGAGCAGTTGCAGCGCCGCTTTGGTGCACGCTGGACCCATGTGCTGGCGATCAACGATGTCTACATGGACTCCATGCACTTCCCGCTGTCCGACCTGGGCCGACGCGACATCGTCGGCATCGCCGCAGGCGACGGCTCGCGTACGGCGCTGAGCCGCATCCGCTCCGGCCGCTCCCAGCAGATCGCCACCATCGCCGAGCCCACCACGCTGCAGGGCTGGCAACTCGCCGACGAGCTGAGGCGGGCGTTCGCCAGACAGCCGCCCAGCGGGCGCGTCGCGCGGCCGATTACCGTCACCACGGAGCTGCTGGGCCGGCTCGGCAAGCAGGACATCGACGACGCCATGCCCTACCGTGCCGAGTACCGGCAGCAGTGGTTTGGCGGCGCGGCCAGCGGCGTGAAAGCGCCGTAGGCGGCACGGTGCACGGACCGCACGGGCTCCTGCCCTGACGGCCTGTTTCAGCGCATTCCATGCCGCCGGCATGTAAGCGGCATAACGTCCTACAGCCACGCGCCTGCCGCACAGGCATCGTTCAGTGGCGCAAAGGGTTGCGCGACTGAGGTTGCAGTATGAGAACCCCTTTCAGATTTGCGGTGCCGAACTGGTTCACCAGCCTTGGCCCAGTGTCGGCCTCCCCGCGCATGGCTCGCCGCCCGCTGTGGCGCGCCCACGCTCAGCGCACGCGCCGAAATGCGGCAAGCTTCCCAACCGCGGACGTACTGATCGAAGGCAGCCCGTCTCGACAGTGAAGGCCATGAGTTTCTGGATCTCCACGCCCTATTCCCAGGAGCCCAGGCTCACCCTGGTCCGCTGGCGGGCCTGGGAGGTCCAGGTGCCCAATTACGACGCACCGACCTGGCATCTGGCGGGCTACCTGACCGACGACCGCTGTGCGAAGGTGTCGTCAGCGATCGCCTTCGTGCACCCTGACACGGAAGAAGTGACCACCAAGACCGGGCGCACCTACGCTCTCAGTGGCCCGCCCGGTGTCGACGCGCAAGTTGCCGCGCTCTGGGAGTCCTGGCAGAGGCGTTATGGCGTCGTCGTACTGCGGGAAGTGACGACGGACGTGCTCGACGGACGCCAACCGGTGCCGGTCCGTCTGATTCGGCCACATGCACCCAGCAGCGACGCGAGCTAGCTGAGCGCTCAGCCGCACTGCCCCACATACCCACAGGCCGTGCAGAAATCGCAGCCATCCTTGTGGATCATGGTCGCGTTGCCGCACTCCGGGCAGGGCTTGCCGGCCTGAACCTGCAGCGTGCCGGCAGCGGCGGCGAGCTTGGGAGCCGGTGTCTGCAGCAGACCCATGTCGGTCAGCGGCTGACCGGCTTCGTCGAGGATGCCGAGCATCGCGTAGCGGTGAATGACGAGGCGGGCCACATAGGCCACGGTGGACGGCCAGACCTGCTGGCGCCGAGCCTTGGCATCCGCACCGTTCAGCGTCGGCACCGGCGCCATGAAATGGCCCAGCGGCTCGCCGACATTGAGCAGCTTACGCAGCTTCATCGCGATCCAGCCGGGGTCCATGACGCGCATGTCCAGCGACAGCAGGCGGGCCAGGCCGTCCAGCGCCTTGGGGTAGTTGCCCGAGAAGCCCATCGCGCAGGGGCGAGTGACCGAGCCGCCGTCGGGCGTCGGCAGCACGACCTCCTTCAACGTCAGCGTGAACTGCTCGTTGGTCGCCGGGTTGTCCACGTCCACCGCCCAGGCCAGCGTGCCGGAGGTGCCGGTGCGCGGCTCGTTGCGGCTGAACATGGCGTCCACCACCGGCGTGGGGCCGCCTTCCTGCAACGCGCCGAGCTGCTCGCAGCGCCAGCGGATGACGGCGGCCGTCGCGGCGACGACGCCGGGGAACAGGCGCTTCTCGCCACCGGGCGGCATGGGCATCTCGAAGGCGCGCTCCTCGGCGACGGTGGCCAGCGCATCGAGCTTGAGGCGCAGCCAGGCGGCGTCGTTGGTGCGCAGGTCCATGGACAGCGTTTTGGCCAGCGCCGACAGGCCACGCGGCTGCTCGGCGCCATTGACCCAGACTTCGAAGGGCAGGTTGCGCCCGAAGAGGCCGCCGTCGGGGCCGTCCAGCGGCAGCTCGCCGATGAAGAGCGCGAAGTCGCCGTGCGGATGCTGGATCAGGTAGCTCCAGGCCGGGTTGCCGCCGGGCATGTCGGGGCGGCCGGGCCAGCGCAGCGAGGCGACGACGGCGTTGGGCAGGCGCTCGACACGCAGGCGCTGGTTCGTGCCGTCGATATCCGCTCGCAGTGGCTCCGGCTGCTTGACCTCGGGTGTGACGCTCAGCACCGAGCCCAGCACGCTGTTGGGCCGGTAGGTGGCCAGGCCCTTCAGCTTGGTCTGCCACGCCTGGATGTAGAGGTTCTGGAAATCCTCATACGGGTAGTCAGCCGGCACATTGACGGTCTTGCTGATGGACGTGTCGATGTAGGGCGCCACGGCCGCGACCATGGACGCATGGTCGGCCGCGCTCAACTCCAGCGCGGTGACGAAGGCGTCGCTCAGCGGCGCGTCGGCGCCGAACAGGTGGCGATACAGGCGCCAGGCATGGTCCTCGACGGCGTATTCCTTGAAGCCGCCGCCCTCGGCCTGGCCCAGGCGCTTCTTGCGCGTGTAAGTCCACGAGAAGGCCGGCTCAATGCCGTTGCTCGCGTTGTCGGCAAAGGCCAGGCTGATGGTGCCGGTGGGAGCGATGGACAGCAGGTGGGAGTTGCGCAGGCCCTGGGCGCGGATCTTGTCCTTGAGCCCTTGCGGCAGGCGCGACGCGAAGCTGCCGCCGGACAGGTACAGATCGGCATTGAACAGCGGGAAGCTGCCGCGCTCGGCGGCGATGTCGCTGGACGCCGCGTAGGCCGCATCGCGCATGACCTCGCTGATGCGGCTGGCCAGGTCACGAGCTTCCTGCGTGTCATAGCGCAGGTTCAGCATGACCAGCGCATCGCCCAGGCCCGTGAAGCCCAGGCCCACGCGGCGCTTGTTGGCAGCCTCCTGCTGCTGCGCAGGCAGCGGCCAGGGCGTCACGTCGAGCACGTTGTCGAGCATGCGCGTGGCGACGGCCACCACATCGGCAAAGCCAGCCTCGTCGAACTCGGGCCTGGCACTGAACGGGTCGCGCACGAAGCGCGTCAGGTCGATGGAGCCGAGGCAGCAACAGCCGTACGAAGGAAGTGGCTGTTCACCGCAGGGGTTGGTCGCCGCAATCGTCTCGCAGTAATGCAGGTTGTTGTCGGCATTGATGCGGTCCAGAAAGAGCACGCCCGGCTCGGCATGGTCGTAGGTGGAGCGCATGACCTGGTCCCACAGCGCACGGGCCTGCACCTTGCGGTAGACCCACAGGCCGTCGCCGCGCTGGTAGGCGCCGGCTTCGATCTGGCCGGCGCTGGGCTGGGCCTTGTGCGCCAGTTCAACCACGCCATCCGCCTGCACGGCCTCCATGAAGGCATCGGTCACGCCGACGGAGATGTTGAAGTTGCGCAGGTCGCCCTGGTCCTTGGCGTGGATGAAGGCTTCGATGTCGGGGTGGTCGCAGCGCAGCACGCCCATCTGCGCGCCGCGGCGGCTGCCGGCGCTCTCCACCGTCTCGCAGCTGCGGTCGAAGACGCGCATATAGCTGATGGGGCCGGAGGCATGGCTGCGCGTGGAGCCCACCCAGGCGCCCAGCGGCCGGATGCGGCTGAAGTCGTAGCCGACGCCGCCGCCGCGGCGCATGGTCTCGGCCGCCTCGGTCAGCGCGGTGTAGATGCCGGGCACGCCGTCCTCGGCCGTGGCGATGGAGTCGCCCACGGGCTGCACGAAGCAGTTGATGAGGGTGGCCGACAGCTCGGTGCCGGCGGCGGACATGATGCGGCCGGCCGGCACGAAGCCGCGCTTCTGCGCGTCAAGGAAGGCAGCCGTCCAGCGGGTGCGGTCCGCCGGCTTCTCGGCCTGGGCCAAGGCGCTGGCGACGCGCTCGCGCAGTTCGTCGGGCGTCTGCTCGCCGCCCTTGGCGTATTTCTCGATCAGGACTTCGCTGGAAATGTCCTGCACGGGCAGGTCGGTGGTGGTACTCACAATCACCTCGCAATGCTGTATGAAAATACAGTCTACGCCCGCTGACGGCGCTGTTCAGCGGTCAGAACGGATTGATGCTTTTCTCGCGCCGGTAGTGGATGTAGCCCACGCTGGCCCCGGCGCGCAAGCCCACGCCCAGGCGTATGGGCGCCAGCGTGATGCCCTTCAGGCGCTGGTAGTTGATACCGGCGCCGCCGATGTAGTACAGGCTGCCATCGACGCCGGGGAAGCGCTGGTAGATGTCGGCCGCCTTGGGCAGCTTGTAGACCAGCGTGAAAACCTTGGACGCGTTGGCGCCCAGGTCGAAACCGATGGACGGCCCGGCCCAGTAGACCTTGGACATGCCGCCGCCCTTCACCAGCAGCTCGCCATTGCCGTAGCGCAGGCCGACGGTGACGGCCGCGCCCACCTCCTCGCCCTTGATGTAGGCATTGGGGCGGCCCTGCTCCTTGAAGGCTTTCTCGATGACCTTGGCCAGGCCCTCGGTTGTCTGGCCGAAGAAGTCGGTGGCGGCCTTGACGATGGAGTCCTCGTCATAGGTGCTCTCCTTCTCGTCGGCGGCCACGGCTGGCAGGGCCGAGGCGGCGGCCAGGGCGGCGAGGTGTTGCAGGTGCTGGCGACGGTCGAGCATGGGGTTCCTATGACATTCCCGGGGAGAGCCAGCATAAACAAAGCAACGTGAAGTTTGGCCGCGCGTTGCCTATCGTCACAGCCTAGACTCAGCCCAGAAACGGCAGTAGACCGCTCCCCAGCGCATGCAAGCTCTTCCCTTATCGTCGGATTGGCCCCACGGCAGCGTTCACCATTCCGGTGACAACGCTGCACGCCCGCCAGGCCTGCGCTGGCGCACGCTGGCCGCGTTGATCCTTCTCGCGGGCACGCGCCCGCAGCGTCGTCGCGCCTTGCCAGCGCACCCCTTCGCAGCCCCTGCGGTCGCGCTCCACTGCCGTTTCTAGGCTCGCCATGTCGTCCAACCCCGACCTCCAGCGCCTGTCGGCCGCCCTCGAGTACGTCGACCTCGCCGCCGGTCTGTATCTGGCGGGCGGGGCCGACCAGGCTGCGCATCTGCTGGCCGCTGCGGCCGAGCAGCAACTGGGTGACCTCGTGCGCCTCATCGACGCACCCAGCGCGACAGTGGACACGCGTGAACTGCTCGCTCGCATCGCCCGCGCGCACCGGCCGGCCGTCGTCGCGCCGCGCCAGACGCAGGCGCGCGACTGGGACGGCGACCCCGCACCGGCCGACGCCACCCGCGAGGAGATCGTGGCCTATCTGCGTGCCGCCTGGTTCATGCTGGAGGCCATGGGCCTGGCCGCGCTGGCGCCCGACCGGCTGCAGCAGGCCGTGGAGCACAGCACCGTGTTCGGCGCGGCGGGTGCGCTGGAACCATTCGTCTAGGATCAGGCAGACCCGAACTCGGTCAGCCAGCGGGAGATCATCATCAGCACCGAACGCCGCCAATTCGCCCGCGTCGCCTTTGCCGTCGGCGCCGAGCTGATCACCACGCAGGCGCTGCTGCGCTGCCAGGTCATCGACATCTCGCTCAAGGGCGTGCTGCTGCAGCTGCCCGACGGACCGCCGCCGCAGGCCGGCATGCCCTGCCTCGTCAAGCTGACGCTGGGTGAAGCGGGAGCTGAAGTCATCATCGCCATGGCCGGCGAACTGGCGCATGTGGAAGGCCACCACGCCGGTGTGCTCTGCCGCAGCATCGACCTGGAATCCATCACCCATCTGCGCCGCCTCATCGAGGTCAACCTCGGCGACCCGGCAGCGTCGGAGCGGGAACTCAAGGCGCTGATTGCCGCAGCCGGCGCCGGCTAAACCCACTCCGTCGCATCCCTCCCCGGGCACCGGCCAGCCGCCGAGAATCCCCGGCATGGAGGACCTGACCCCACTGCAAGCCTTTCGCCGCGTCTGCAATCTGCGCATGCTGGCGGGGGTTTATTACTTCTGCCTGCTGTACGCCATCTCGCGCTCGCTGAGCTGGTTCGACGAGGATGGCGCTGCGAATCTGAGCGGGGCGCTGTTCGACCTGGTGCGCTTCAGCCGCCAGTGCCTGCTGACCGGGCTGTCGCTGATGCTGCTGGTGGCCCTGGCTGAGGCCCTGTTGGCCCGGCGGCGCTGGCCACTGCCAGCCAAGCTGGCCGTGCAGGCGCTGGCCGTCGGCCTGGGCGCCGCCTTGGGCACCTGGCTGCGCTACGCGGTGTCGTCGCTAGACGAGACCATGCCGGTCAAGCTCGGCTGGGCCGTCTCGACGATGTCCGTCTGGACGCTACTGGGCGGCATGGCCTATGCGCTGCTGCTGGTCAGCCGTGCGCAGCGCCAGGGGCGCGACGAGCTGGCCCAGCTCTTCCGCGAGCGCGAGGCGCTCAAGACCCAGCAGACCGAGGCCCAGCTGTCGGCGCTGAACGCGCAGATCGAGCCGCACTTCCTGTTCAACACGCTGGCCAACGTCAAGCGCCTGTACGAGACCCGCCCCGAGCGCGGCCGCGACATGCTGGTGGCCCTGATCGCCTACCTGCGCGCGGCGCTGCCGGGCATGCGCCGGCACGAGTCCACGCTGGCCGACGAGCTGGAGCTGGTGCGCCACTACCTGGCCATCCTGCAGATGCGCATGGGCGAGCGCCTGACCTTCGACATCACCGTGCCGCCCGAGCTTCTGCATGCCCACCTGCCCACGCTGGTGCTGCCCACGCTGGTGGAGAACGCCGTCAAGCACGGCCTGTCGCCGCTGCCCGAGGGCGGACGCATAGCGATACGCGCGGCGCATGCTGAAGGCGGGGGCCTGACGGTCGAGGTGGCCGACAACGGCCAGGGCTTCGGCGCGGCCAGCGGTGGCGCAGGCGTGGGCCTGGCCAACACGCGGGCACGCCTGGCCGCCCGCTTTGGCGACGCCGCCGCGCTGGAGCTGGAGGCCGTGCTGCCGCGCGGCGTGGTGGCACGCGTGCGCCTGCCGGCGGAGTCCTTCCAGTGATCGGCCATGTACTTCGCTCTTGGCGTTCGCTGCGCCCCCACGAGGCCCTGACCTTCATGGCCGCTGCGCTGTTGTTCGGCGCCATCGACCTGACGTCGCTGGTGGAGCTGGACGTGGGCGGCCGCCTGCCCCAGCTGCTGGGGCGCCACCTGGGCCTGCCCATGGTGAGCTGTGCCGTGCTGCTGCTGTGCTGGCTCCCCGCCGCGCGCAGCAGCCCCATCCACCCGGCGCGGCGCACCCGCCTTGTGGGTGCCACGCTGCTGGGCTCGGCGCTGACCATCGCCGTCGTCTACCCGCTGGCCGCCACCCTGCCCTGGCCCTCCATCTGCGACCTGTACGCGCTCAAGCACGGCAAGACCAACTGCAACTTCTTCCGCGTGTCCGCTGTCATCGGCGACACGCTGTGGGTCTTCATGCCGGCGCTGATGCTGGTGGGCATGCTCGAGTTCCGCACGCTGCGCCGCCGCCAGGACCAGGCCGCGCAAGACCTGCTGCGCGAGCACAGCCAGCTGCGCCGCCACGCGCTGGGCGCACGGCTGGCGGCCCTGCAGGCGCAGATGGACCCGGCCCTGCTGTTCGACGCCCTCGTCTCCGTCGAGCAGGCCTATGCGCGGCAGGACCCGACCGCCAGCGCGCGGCTGGAGCGCCTCATCCGCCACCTGCGCGTGGCCCTGCCGCGGCTGCGCGAATCCGGCGCGACGCTGGGCGGCGAGGCCGAGCTGATCGCCAGCTATCTCGATTTGCTGCGCGACCTCAACGGCCAGCCGCCCGAGTTCGACTGCGAGCTGGGATCACGCGGCGCCACGTCGCTGCCGCCCATGCTGCTGCTGCCGCTGGTGCAGCGCGCGCTGCGGCTTGGCCACCCGCAGCGCTGCTGGCTGAGGGGGGACGACAGGGACATCACGCTGGGCTTTGATCAGGACGGCCTGTGCAGTGACGATGCCGACCTCACCTCGCTGCGCGAGCGCCTGACCGTGCTGGGCGCGAAACTCGTCTGCACGAGCGGCCAGGGCCGCACCGAATTCACACTTGAGTTGCCGTCATGAGTCTGTTCTCCCCGACCGCCGTGGTGGCCGAAGACGAAGCCGCGCTGCGCGGCGAACTGGTCGAGCAGCTCGACCGGCTGTGGCCCGAACTCAGCATCGTCGGCGAGGCGGCCGATGGCCTGGAGGCGTTGCGCCTGCTGGACCGGCACCAGCCCGACATCCTCTTCCTCGACATCGAGATGCCCGGCGCCACCGGCATCGACGTGGCGCGCCAGGTGGGCGGGCGCTGCCATGTCGTCTTCGTCACTGCCTACGACCAGTACGCCGTCGCCGCCTTCGACCAGGGCGCGGTGGACTATCTGCTCAAGCCGTTGGCCGGCGCGCGCCTGTTCACGGCCATCACGCGGCTGAAGGCGCGGCTGGGCCAGGGCCAGCCTCCGGCGCCGCTGGGCGGCGTGCTGGAGCAGCTCAGCGCCCGCCCAGTGGCGTCGGCGTCACGCGCGCCGCTGCGCTGGATCAATGCATCGGTGGGGCAGACGCTGCGGCTCATCACGGTCGACGAGGTGATGTTTTTCCAGAGCGACAACAAGTACACGCGGCTGGCGCTGAAGGACGGCGAGGCCTTGATCCGCAAGCCGCTGAAGGAACTCATCGACGAGCTGGACCCGCAGCAGTTCTGGCAGATCCATCGCTCCACGCTGGTGAACGTGAATGCGATCGGCAGCGTGAGCCGGGACTTTCGGGGGCGGATGCAGATCAAGCTGAAGCATGGGAGCGAGATGCTGTTGGTGGCTGAGAGCTGCGCGCATTTGTTTCGGCAGATGTGAGGTTGGTTTTTTTGGTCGCCTTTGCGGAGAGCTTTTTTGCTCGCTGCATTGCCGGGAGTCCGTCCCGGCGGCCGGGGCGGACTCCCGGCGCGATGCACCGCGTCGAAAGGCTCTAGCCAAAAGCACCCCCCGTATTTCCACCCCGACACAATCTGCCGATCCGCCCGATACATCCGGGCGATGCAATGCCTCCACTCGACATCCCGATGGAGACCCCATGCACCACGACCACGACCACGACCACGACCACGACCACGACCTTGGCCTGGCCCATGACCTGACCCGCCTGCAGCAGCAGGCCCTGGAGCGCCGCACCGCGCTGCGCTGGCTGATGGGCGCAGGCGTCCTATCGCTGGGTGGCGTTGGTGCGATGGCGCTGGCGGGCTGCGGTGGCGGTGGCAGCAGCGCTGCAAGCAGCAGCGGCTCGTCGTCCTCCGGCAGCAGCAGCTCCTCGGGCGGCACCACGACCACCACGACGGGCTGCTCCGTCATCCCCGCCGAGACCGAAGGCCCCTACCCGCGCGACGGCTCCAACACGGCCAACGGCAGCATCGCCAACGTGCTGGCCCTTTCCGGCGTCGTGCGCAGCGACATCCGCTCCAGCATCGCCGGTGCCAGCGGGATCGCCACGGGCGTGCCGCTTCAGGTCATCATCGAGCTCGTGAACACCAACGCCTCCTGCGCCGACCTGTCCGGCTATGCCGTCTACCTGTGGCATTGCGACGCGCAGGGCCGCTACTCCATGTACTCCAGCGGCGTGACCGGCGAGAACTACCTGCGCGGCGTGCAGGCCACCGGCACCGACGGAACAGCCGTCTTCCAGACCATCTACCCCGGCTGCTACGCCGGCCGCGTGCCGCACATCCACTTCGAGGTCTACCGCAGCACGACGACGGCCACCAACTGGAACAACAAGCTGCGCACCTCGCAGCTGTGCTTCCCGTCGGACGCCAACACCGCCGTCTACGCCACCAGCGGTTATGGCAGCAGCGCGGCCAACAACAATGCCATCAGCCTGAGCAGCGACGGCATCTTCAGCGATGGCTATTCCACGCAACTCACCACCGTCACCGGCTCGGTCAGCGCCGGCTATGTGGCTCGATTGAAGGTCGGCATCTCTGCATGAATGGACACTGCCTGGTCGTCGACGACGACGCCGAGATCCGCACCAGCCTGAGGACCTACCTCCAGGGCTTTGGCTGGCAGGTGAGCGCGGCGGCGGACGGCCAGGCCATGCGGCAGGCGATGGCGGCCACCAAGCCCGATGTCATCGTGCTGGACCTGATGCTGCCCGGCGAGGACGGCCTGGCGCTGCTGCGCTGGCTGGGCACCCAGGCCGACGCGCCGCCGGTGCTGATGCTGACCGCGCGCGGCGACACCATGAGCCGCGTCGTCGGCCTGGAGCTGGGCGCCGACGACTACCTCGCCAAGCCCTTCGAGCCGCGCGAGCTGGTGGCGCGCCTGCAGGCTCTGGTGCGGCGTTCGAGCAAGGGCGCCGCGCTGCAGGAAGACCCCCGCCTGCTGCGCTTTGGCCGCTGGCGCTTCGACCGCCTCGCGCGCCAGCTCATCAGCCCCGACGACGTGGGCGTGGCCTTGTCCAGCGCCGAGTTCCGCCTGCTCGCCGCCTTTGTGCAGCGCCCGGGCCGCGTGCTGAATCGTGACCAGCTCATCGAGCTGACCCGCGCGCCCGGCGTGGAGGTCAACGACCGCAGCATCGACCTGGCCGTATCGCGGCTGCGCGCCAAGCTGGGCGACACCGCGCGCGAGCCCTCGGTCATCCGCACCGTGCGCGGCGAGGGCTATCTGTTCGATGCCGAGGTGAGCCCATGTTGAGCCGCCTGAAGAGCTGGGATGGTCTCGGCCTGCGCCTCTTCCTGCTGATGTGGGCCGCGTTGGCGCTCAGCCACCTGGCGGCCTGGAGCCTGGTGTCGCAGGCCTTGCACGGCCCAGGCAATGACCGGCCCGGGCCGCCGCCCATGCATGCCGACGGCGGCTTCGGACCCGGCGCGCCACCGCCGCACGACGACTTCGACACCGGTCCGCCGCCGCAGCGTCCATCGCCTGGCGCCGCCATGCCCGCGCGCATACCCACCTTCCCCTCCCTGCCGCCCAACCTGCCCTGGTCCGCCAGCCTCGTCGACTACGGCGTGCGCCTGTTCGTCATCGCGCTTGCGGCCTGGTGGGGCTCACGCTGGCTGGCCGGCCCGGTGCGCCGGCTGGTGAGCGCGGCGCGGCAGCTGACACCCGCGCTGGCCCAGGGCCGGCCTGCGCCCACGCTCAGCGAGGACGAAGGCACGCGCGAGGTGCGCGAGGCTGCGTCCGTCTTCAATCGCATGGCCGCCGAGCTGAGCGGCCAGTTCGAGGAGCGCGGCCTGATGATCGCGGCCATCTCCCACGACCTGCGCACACCGTTGACGCGCATGCGGCTGCGACTGGAGACGGGCGAGGTCGAGGCCGGCGTGCGCGAGCGCTGCGTGGAGGACATCCGCGAGATGAACCGCCTCGTCGAGAGCGTCATCGAGATCTTCCGGCCGGCCGAGGTGGCCGAGCCGCAGCGGGTGGACTTGTCGGCGCTGGCGCAGTCGGCGGTGGACGACCTGGCCGAGACGGGTGCCAACGTCAACTTCGAGGGGCCGCCCGCCGTCATCACCGCCGACGCGGTGGCATTGCGCCGTGTGGTCGACAACCTGGTGGGCAATGCCTTGCGCTATGCCGGCAGTGCACGTGTTCGCGTCGAACTGTCGGCCGGGGTGACGCGGCTGGTGGTGGAGGATGACGGTCCCGGCATCCCCGAGGCCGAACTGGAGCGCGTGCGGCAGCCGTTCCGGCGCGTGGAGGGGTCGCGAAATCGCTCCACGGGCGGGACTGGGTTGGGGCTGTACATCGCCCAGCAACTGGTGCGGCGGCAGGGGGCGGTGCTGGTGTTGAGCAATCGGGTTGAAGGCGGGTTGCGCGCGGAAGTCGTTTTCTAGGCGGTAATACCCGCCGCCCGGGGCGTCAGCCCTGCTGGGCCAGCCTTGGATGCCGGCCGCGCTCGGCGCAGAAGGCCAGGTAGTCGGCGATCCGGTCGGCCGTCGTGATGCGGCGCTGCACGGCGCCGTCGCGACCCACGTAGTCCACGTCGCCACGCACCACGACGTGCAGCACGAGCACCTCGTCGCCCACGGCCTCCCAGCTGTCGACATTGCCATCGGGTTCGAAGACGTAGTCGCCCGCGTTGATGATGCGGCCGTCGTCCAGGCGGCGGCTGCCCTGCAGGTTGAGGCCATGCACCTCGCCGTGGTGGCGGTGCAGCGTCAGCTTGGTGCCGGGCGCCAGGCGCATCAGCTCGACCCAGCCGCCGTCGGGCAGGAACTGCAGCGGCAGCGACCACTTGCCTTCGCCCTCGGGCATCCAGTCGTCCAGCCCGGCGCGCTGCAGCGCTGCCGTGACATGCGGGTGGACATGGGCCTGCAGGCCGTCGAGGGGCGTCTTCATGGCGTTCATGCGGGGATCTCCTTGAGCTTGGTTCCAGGCCTTAGAGTGCCGGCTTGCATGGCTCCACAAAAAGAGCCAAGTCTGGCAACAACCATGGATCCAAGCCTGGAAATCGACCTGCAGCTCGCCGCCCGCGGATCACGCCTGGCCAGCCTGCATGCGGCCCTGCGCGAGGCCATCGCCAGCGGCCGCCTCGCGCCCGGCCTGCGCCTGCCGTCCTCGCGCGAGCTGGCGGCGAGCGTCGGCGTGTCGCGCAATACGGCGGTGGCGGCCTACGAGCTGCTGGCGTCGGAAGGCTGGCTGGAGTCGCGCGGTGCGGGCGGCAGCTTTGTGGCCGAGCTGCCGCGAGCGGCGGTGGCCGTGTCGGACCGCGCCAGCGTCGCGCCCTGGGCCGACAGCCGCTGGCTGCGCGGCGAGGGCGCTGTCTGGCCGGCACCGGTCGGCAACGGCCCGGCGCCGGCCTATCAGTTCAATGCCGGTTCGCCGGACGTGGCGAGTTTTCCATTTGATGTGCTGCGCCGCTTGCAGACACGTGCGCTGCAAGCGGCCGCGCGTGAGCCGGCGCGCTACGCGCATCCGCAGGGCCTGCTTGCACTGCGCGAGGCCATCGCCGGCCATGTGTCGTCGGCGCGCGCGGTAGCCTGCACGGCGGACGATGTCATCGTTACCGCGGGGGCCCAGCAGGCCTTTGACCTGCTCGCGCGCGTGCTGGTCACGCCGGGCCTGACGCTGGCGGCCGTCGAGGACCCCGGCTACCCGCCGCTGCATGCGGCGCTGCGGGCGGCGGGCGCCGTGCTCGCACCGGTGCCGGTGGACTGTGATGGACTGGTCGTCGACGCCTTGCCGGCCGATGCGCGCATCGTCTGCGTGACGCCGTCGCACCAGTCGCCACTGGGCGTGCCGATGTCCCTGGCGCGTCGGCGCGACCTGCTGAACTGGGCGGCGGCACGGCAGGCCGTCGTCATCGAGGACGACTACGACGGCGAGTTCCGCTACACGTCGCGGCCGCTGGATGCGCTGAAGACGCTGGACCGCGACGGCCGGGTGTTCTACGTCGGCACCCTGTCCAAAAGCATGTTGCCGGCGCTGCGCATCGGCTATGTCGTTGCACCCGCCTGGGCACGCGATGCGCTGGTGGCGCTCAAGCGGGTGGCGGACTCCGGCACGCCCGCGCTGACGCAGGCGGCCGTGGCGGACTTCATCGCCGAGGGCCATCTGCTGCGGCATGTGCGCCGCATGCGGGCGGAGTACGCCGAGCGGCGGCGGGTGCTGGAGCAGATGCTGAAGCGCCATCTTGGCGAGCGGGCCTTCATCTTCCCGGCCATCGCGGGCTTGCATCTGGCCGTGGCGCTGCCGGGCGTCGACACCGTCGAGCTGGCGCGCCGGGCCTGGGCCGCTGGCGTGGGCGTCGAGTCGTTGAGCCGTTATTGGCTGGGCGCCCAGGGGCTGGATGGCCTGGTCCTGGGCTACGGCAGCATCACGGCCGCACGCATCCCGGAGGCGGTGCGCCGGCTGGCCCAGGCGCTTGGCACGCTCTGAAGCGTGGGCATGTAGCTGTCGATTGAGTGCTTTTGCGGCTGTCCTTTTTGCTCGGTACCGAGTTGCCCGGAGTCCGCCCCGGCGGGCGGGACTCCCGGCAATGCGGCAAGCAGACACCCTCTACGCTAAAACAACCTCAAAGCCATCAAGCCAAGGCGCTCAAGCCGCCTGCTCCACATGCGCATGCCGCGTGTACAGGAAGTCGATGACCTCCTTGCGCGCCGCGATGTAGCGCGGGTTCTCGGCGAGTTCGACACGAACGCGGGGCCGGGGAATGCCGACCTCCAGGATCTCGCCGATGGTCGCCGCCGGGCCATTCGTCATCATGACGATGCGGTCCGACAGCAGCACGGCCTCGTCCACGTCGTGCGTGACCATGATGACCGTGCTCTGCGTGCGCGCGACGATCTTCAGCAGCTCGTCCTGCAGCTTGGCGCGGGTCAGCGCATCCAGTGCGCCGAAGGGCTCGTCCATCAGCAGGACCTTGGGCTCCATGGCCAGCGCACGGGCGATGCCGACGCGCTGCTTCATGCCGCCCGAGACCTCGTGCGGGCGCTTGTGCAGTGCGTGGCTCATGCCCACCAGCTCCAGCGCTGCGCGGGCACGCACCTTGAGCTGGGCCTGGCTCTCCTTGCCACCGAAGACGGACTCGACGGCCAGCAGCACGTTGTCCAGACAGCTCAGCCAAGGCAGCAGCGAATGGTTCTGGAAGACCACGGCGCGTTCAGGGCCGGGCGCGGCGATCTCGCGGCCGTCGCACAGCAGCACGCCCTCGGTGGCCTTCAGCAGGCCGGCGATCAGGTTGAGCAGCGTGGACTTGCCGCAACCGGAGTGGCCGATCAGCGTGATGAACTCGCCGCGCTGCACGTCGAGGTTGACGCCCTGCAGTGCATGGAAGCGGCCCTTGCGGGTGGTGAACACCATCTCGGCGTCTTGCACTTGGATGAACGGCTTCATGGCATCAGTCCTCAAAAGTGAAGTGCTTGGCAAGAGACATCAGTGCCCATTCGAGCAGCAGCCCGACCGTGCCGATCACGAAGATGGCGATGATGATGTGAGCGACGTTGAGGTTGTTCCACTCGTCCCAGACCCAGAAGCCGATGCCCACGCCGCCGGTCAGCATTTCGGCCGCGACGATGACCAGCCAGGCCGTGCCCACCGACAGGCGCACGCCGGTCAGCACATAGGGCAGCACCGCGGGCAGCAGGATGCGCGTGATGACCTTCCACTCGCTGAGCTTGAGCACGCGGGCGACGTTCAGGTAGTCCTCCGGCACCCGCTGCACGCCGACGGCCGTATTGACGACCATGGGCCAGATCGAGCAGATGAAGATGGTCCAGATGGCGGCCGGGTTGGCGCTCTTGAAGACCAGCAGGCCGATGGGCAGCCAAGCCAGCGGCGAGACCGGTTTGAGCAGCGCGATCAGCGGCGACACCATGCGGTTGGCGAACTCGAAGCGGCCGATGATGAAGCCCAGCGGGATGCCCACCAGTGCCGCCAGGCCGAAGCCCATGCCGACTCGTCCCAGCGAGTTCAGGATGTTCCAGCCTATGCCCTGATCGTTCGGGCCATTGCTGTAGAACGGATCGGAGAACAGCTTCACGGCGGCGTCGAAGGTGGCGGCCGGGGTTGGAAAGCTGCCTCCTTTCATCGTGGCGATGCCCCACAGGCCGATGAGCACGGCCATGCCGAGCACCGGTGGCAGCACGCGCAGCGCCAGGGCGCGCCAGTCGAACGGCGTGCGCTTGCGTGCAGCCTTGGGCGGCTCGGCCGCAGTGGCCACGGCCGGGCGAGTGATGGCGATGGGGTTGACCGGAGCGACAGCGTCGCCGGGGGAGTGGAAGACTGCGGAGACCATGATTTACGCCTTGATCTTGAAACCGTCGGCGTACTTCGCCGGATCCTTGCCATCCCAGACAACGCCGTCGATCAGCTTGCTGGTGCGGAAGTCGCTCTTGGGGATGCTGATGCCCAGGGCACCGGCCGCCTGCTTGTAGAGCGCTGTCTGGTTGATCTGCTTGGCCACGGCCAGGTAGTCGGGGTGGGCCTTGAGCAGGCCCCAGCGCTTGTGCTGGGTCAGGAACCACATGCCGTCGGACAGGTACGGGTAGTTCACCGCGCCGTCGTTGAAGAACTTCATGTGGTTGGGGTCGTCCCAGGTCTTGCCCAGACCGTTCTGGTAGCGGCCCAGGATGCGCTGGTTGATGGCCTCGACACCGGTGTTGATGTAGGCCTTCTGCGCCACCGTCTCGGCCATCTTCAGCTTGTTGGACAGGCTGGCGTCGATCCAGCGGCTGGCTTCCAGCACGGCCATCATGACGGCGCGCGTGGTGTTGGGGTACTTGGTTGCGAACTCGGCCGTCGTGCCCAGCACCTTCTCGGGGTGGTCCTTCCAGATGTCCTGGGTGGTGTTCGCCGTGATGCCGATGCCGTCCATGATGGCGCGGTGGTTCCAGGGCTCGCCGACGCAGAAGCCGTCCATGTTGCCCACGCGCATATTGGCCACCATCTGCGGCGGCGGCACGGTGATCAGCTTGGCACCCGACAGCGGGTTGATGCCGGCTGCGGCCAGCCAGTAGTGCATCCACATCGCGTGGGTGCCGGTCGGGAAGGTGCCGGCGAAGGTGTACTCGCGCGGGTTGGCGGCCATCACCTTGGCCAGCGAGGGGCCGTCAACGGCCCCCTTGTCGGCCAACGCCTTGGACAGCGTGATGGCCTGGCCGTTGTTGTTCAGGTGCATCAGCACGGCCATGTCCTTCTTGGGGCCGCTGGTGCCCAGATGGACGCCATAGACGAGGCCGTAGAGGACGTGGGCCATGTCGAGTTCGCCGTTGACGAGCTTGTCGCGCACGCCGGCCCAGGAGGCTTCCTTGGTGGGGATGATCTTGACGCCGTACTTCTTGTCGAAGCCCAGGACCGAGGCCATGACGACGGAGGCGCAGTCGGTCAGCGGGATGAAGCCGATGCGGACTTCTTCCTTCTCGGGCTTGTCCGAACCTTGGGCCCAGGCGCCACCGGCGAGGCCGGCGAAGGGCAGTGCGGCAGCGGCGGCGAGCAGGCTGCGGCGTTGCGGGTGGGGCGTGGTGGTCGAGTTATCGAAGGCGGTCATCACAGGCTCCTGGGTCATGCAGGGTGCAACGGCGGCCACGCTCTCGCCCACGCAGCGGGTCGCGAAGACGAATAGGGGAGGTCGGACGTCGTTGTCCCGAAGTGCCAACCGATTCAAAGCCGGTTGGCCCGAGAGACCTGCGCCATTGCAGGTCTCAGTCCTCTTTCAGCAGGTTGCGTGCCAGCTTTTGCGGCTGGCCGGCCGTGATGATTTGCACGCGCCCGGCGCATGGCTGGCGCTGCAGCGGGCGGTTTGCGTCGCGCCGGTGCGTGGCTGGGAGGTGCTTGTGGTGCGCCGCGCCCCAAGGCGGAGAGCTGAGCCCCGGGAGGCTGTCGGGCTTTGGGTCGGGTGCGCGTTGGGCCTGCAAGGGGGCTCAGCCGAGGCGCAAAGCGGAGCTGGGCTGGCCGCCCAGCGAGCTTTTGCAACGACGGATCAGCCCCCTTACAGGCCCAACCCGAAGGGCCGGGGTGATTTGCGGGGCGATACGGCGTTGCCGACTCGTTGTGGGGGGGGCGCCCCACGCCTCGTCGGCGCCTTGCCTCGCCCCGCAACTCGCCCCGCAACTCTCCCCGGCGCGCACCCGACCCAAAGCCCGACAGCCTCCTAGCGTGCGCGCAGCAGTTGGTCGGCGTCGATGAGTCGCGTGGCCACGCTGGCGAGCGTCTGGCCGCCGGTCATGGCGAGCTGGCGCAGGCGCTGGAAGGCGGCCTCTTCGTCCAGGCCCTGCTCGCGCATCAGGATGCCGCGCGCACGCTCGACGAGCTTGCGTTCGGCGAGCTGGGTCTGGGTCTGGCGCAGGTCCTGTTGCAGGGCCTGGTCGTGCTCGAAGCGGGCCAGGGCCAGCTGCAGCAGCGCACCCAGGCGCTGCGGCGGCAGGCCGGCGAGCTGCAGGGCGCTGGCCCCGGCGCGCAGCGCGGCGCGCATCTGCTCGGGCGCCATCTGCTCGGCCACCAGCAGCACCGGGCGCGGGCGCTGCAGCTGGGCCACGGCGAGCTGGCCGAGCAGCTCGAGCGAGGGCTGCTCGCAGTCGATCAGCAGCAGCTCGGGCGCCATGCGCTGCAGGGCGGTGCCCAGCGCGTGGGGCTCGGCGACGAGGTCAAGCACATCCACGAGCTGGCAGCGCAGCCGGATCAGCTCAAGGCGGATGACGGGGCTGCGGCGCTGGCCGGCGTCCGCCAGCAGCACGCGCAGACCCGGCAGCGGGAATGGGGGCGTGTCCATGCCCCGGGCCAGTGCAAGTTGCGTGCCTCAATGGCGCTCGGGCGGGGTAACAGCGTGTCTGGCACCACGGCGGTGCTGCAGGCGACCAAACGGCACCGGCACGCGGCGCGCGCACGCTGCCGAGGCGCTAGCGCGGCGCGACGAAGCCCGCTGCCTTGTACGCCGCCGCGATGGTGGCCTGGCCCACGCGCGACGCCATCTCCTGGTGGACGGGCATCAGCGCCTTCTTCCACGCATTGGTCTCGGCCGGCGTCGGCGTGTAGATGAGGGTGCGCCCGCTGGCCTTGATGGCCTGCAGCGCCGCGGCGTTCTCGGTGCTGGCGATGGCGTTGGCGTAGACGGCCGACTCCCTGACCGCCGCCTCCAGCGGGCCGCGCACGTCGGCGGGCAGGCCGTCCCAGAACTTCTTGTTGACGATGACCGCATAGGCCAGGTGGCCGTGGTTGGACAGCGTCATGTGCTTCTGCACCTCGAAGATCTTCTGCGTGTAGTAGTTGCTCGGCACGCCCTCGGTGCCGTCCACCAGGCCGGTCTGCAGCGCCTGGTAGAGCTCGCTGAAGGCCATCACCTGCGGCATGGCGCCCAGGGCGCGCATCTGCGCGTCCAGCACCTTGCTGGACTGGATGCGCATCTTCAGGCCCTTGAAGTCCGCCACCTGGCGCAGCGGCCGGTTGGCGCTCATGATCTGGAAGCCGTTGTCCCAATAGGCCAGGCCGCGAATGCCCTTGGGCTCCAGCTGGCGGAACAGCTCGGCGCCCAGCGGGCCCTCGGTGACGGCGCGGAAGGCTTCGGTGTCCTTGAACAGATAGGGCAGGTCGAAGACCTCGAAGGCCTTGACGCCCAGGGGCCCGAACTTGGCCAGCGACGGCGCCAGCATCTGCACGCTGCCCAGCTGCAGCGCCTCCATCTCTTCCTTGTCCTTGTAGAGCTGGCTGTTGGGGTAGAGCTCGATCCTGACGCGCCCGCCGGTCCTGGCCTCGGCCAGCTCCTTGAAGCGCTGCGCGGCCTTGCCCTTGGGCGTGTCGGGCGCCACAACATGGCTGAACTTGATGACGATGGGCGCCTGGGCCTGTGCCGCACCGAAAGTCAGGGCCAGCGCGGCTGCCAGCACGAGGCGGGGCAGAGTCATGGATGTCTCCTTCATATAGACGGCATCTTCGGAGCTGATGGCAAGGCTGTCGTTGTGGAGTTCCACATGGCCCCGGGCGCCGCAGCTTCTTAGACTGCGGGCATGAAGCTCCTGACCCGCAGCCTGTGGCTGGCGCCCCTGGTGCTGTCCCTGATTTTCGTGGGCGGCGTGCTGGCCTGGGTGCGGGCCAACGGCATCGAGGAGCAGGAGCAGCAGCGCCAGACGCTGATCTCCGACGCGCTCAGCACCGAGGCCCAGCTGCGCGCCCGGATCGACGACGAGCAGGCCCATCTGCGCCAGCTTGCCGCCGGCCTGGCCGGCCAGGCGCCGGGCGAGGCTGTGCTGGCCGCCCATCCTGAGGTCAACGCCGGGCTGCGGCGGCTGTGGTTGTCGGTCACCTGGCTGGACGCGCGCAACCGCGTGCTGGCCGAGGTGCCGGCCGAGCCCGGCGCCAACCGCTACGAGGATGGCCTGTCCCTGCACCTGACCGCGCACGTCGCGCCCGACGGCGTGCTGGTGGTGCGCTACGCCCCGGCGCTGCTGCTCAAGCGCGGCGTGCCCTGGTGGCTGGCGCGCAAGTACGACCTGCAGCTGGTGGACAGCGCCGACCAGGTCATCGCCTCCAGCACCGAGTCGCCGCTGCGCGCCGCCCAGGGGCCCCGGCCCAGCTACCGCGTCGCGCTGACCGGCCCGCTGCGCGCCAGCCCGCTGGCCGACGAGACGCTGACCGACGCCGCGCTGGAGCTGACGCTGCGCGAGCCCATGCCCGACGGCATACGGCCGCTGGCCTGGGTGCTGGTGGCCGGCTTCCTGCCGCTGATCGCCGTGGCCAGCTGGCTGCTGCGCCGCCAGATGCGCCAGGTGCAGCGTGCCGAGGTGGCCGGCCGCACCGAGGCCGCGTGGCGCCGCGCGATGGAGGACTCGGCCCTGGTGGCGCTGCGCGCGCGCGACTTCGACGGCCGGCTGCTGTACGTGAACCGCACCTTCTGCGACATGGTGGGCTTGGCCCAAGAGGCGCTGGTGGGCCTGCTGCCGCCCATGCCCTACTGGCCCCCCGACGCGCTGGACGAGCTGACCGAGCGCAACCGCCGCAACCTCGCCGGCCAGGCGCCGCGCGAAGGCTTCGAGGCGCGTTGGCAGCACGCCTCGGGCCGCCCGGTGGACGTGATGGTGTTCGAGTCGCCGCTGGTGGACGCCAGCGGCCGCCAGATCGGTTGGATGGGCAGCATCGTCGACATCACCGAGCGCAAGCGGCTGGAGGAGCGCGAGCGCCGCGAGGTCGAGATGCTGGCCCACAACGCCCGGCTGACCATGTTGGGCGAAGTCGCCTCCACGCTGGCCCACGAGCTCAACCAGCCGCTGACGGCCATCGCCAGCTACAACGCCGGTATCGCCAACTCGCTGGCCAAGCTGGGCGTGCAAGACGAACTGGTGCTGGGCGCGTTGCAGCGCCTGGGCCAGCAGGCCGAGCATGCCGGCCGCATCGTCGCCCGCATCCGCGAGTTCCTGACCCGGCGCGAGCCGCGCCACGAGCGCTGCGACCTCAACGACGTCATCAGCGCGGCGCTGGACCTGCTGCGCCGCGACCTGCAGCGCCGCGGTGTCACGCTGGACCTGCACCTGGCCGCCAGCGTGCCGCCGGTGCTGGCCGACGCCGTGCTGATCGAGCAGGTCGTCATCAACCTGGTGCGCAACGCCGCTGATGCATTGCAGGCGCGCGAGGCTGGCCGGCGCATCGCCGTCAGCAGCCATGTGGCGGGCGACTTCGTGCGCATCGACGTGCGCGACAACGGCCCGGGCCTGGCGGGCCGGCGCGTCGAGCAGCTGTGCGCGCCCTTCTATTCCACCAAGTCCGAAGGCATGGGCATGGGCCTGGCCATCTGCCGCTCCATCGTCGAAGCCCATCAGGGCGTGCTCGATGCCGAGGAGGCAGGGGGCGGCGGCGCCATGTTCTCCTTCAGCTTGCCCTTGAATCGTGAATACGCTCGCGAGTCCACCTATGCATGAACCGCTGACAGGCACCGTGTTCTTCGTCGACGACGACCCCGGCGTGCGCGATGCGCTCGCCTTCCTGCTGCGCTCGCGCGGCCTGGACGTGCGCGCCTTCGCCAGCGGCCCAGCGTTGCTGGAGGCGCTGGCCCTGGAGCGGCGGCCGCCCCGGGGCGTCTTCCTGCTGGACGTGCGCATGGAGCCCATGAGCGGCACGCGCCTGCACGACGAGCTGCTGGCGCGCCAGTTGAAGAATCCCGTGCTCTTCCTGACCGGCCATGGCGACATCCCCATGGTCGTGGAGGCGCTGAAGAAGGGCGCCTTCGACTTTCTCGAGAAGCCCTACAGCGACAACGCGCTGGCCGACCGCATCGCCCAGGCCCTGGCCGTGGACGCCGCCATGCAAGCCGAAGGCGCCCAGGTGGCGGAGCGCAGCGCGCGGCTGGCCAGCCTGACCGAGCGCGAACGCGAGGTTATGGCGCGTGTGGCGGCCGGCAAGCTCAACAAGATCATTGCGGACGAGCTGAACGTGTCCATCCGCACCGTGGAGGTCCACCGCGCGCGCGTCTTCGCCAAACTGGGTGTGCGCTCGGCGGCCGAGGTGGCGACGCTGATCGCAGCGCGCTAAGGACTGGCTTATCCCCCATGAATCGCAGCCCCGCAAACATGGGATACCGCGCCGGTTGCTGACACATGGCGCTGTCAGTATCGGCAGCCATTCCTAGAACAAGCTGTCGGAGACACCCATGCGAATTTTCGCCCCCTTGCTGCTGGCCGCTGCACTCAGCCCCGCGAACGCGGCCATCGTCACCTTCGACAGCTATCAACCGCGCTACGACTATTCGATGACCAACATCGAGACCGATGGCTTGAACTTCACGGTGACGTGCCAGGACTGCATGGGCGTCGAGGACCGGCCGCCGGAAGACATCGGCGGCAACCCGCTGCCGGGCGCCTACAACGGCACGGCCTCGCTGCTCTACAGCATCGACCCGCTCAGCATCACGGCCGTCGGTGGCGCCGCCTTCTACCTGGACCGGCTCGACCTGGGCCTGAGCTGGTATGTGCCGGACGCCGAGGTCGGCGGTGTCGTCACCGTGTCCTATCTGCTGGCCATGGGCGGCAGCGGCAGTATGGATGCGACGCTGGACCGCAGCTACAGCACGCTGGTGATTGGCCAGGACGTGCTCAGCGTCAGCATCTCTGGCGGCCGTGGCTTCGGCTACATCTCGCTGGACAACGTCGTCGTCAACAACCGCCTGCCCGAGCCCCAGTCGGCGGGCCTGGCCCTGATAGCGCTGCTGGGCGCGGGCGGCGCGTCGCTGCGGCGCTGGGCGCCATCGCGAGGCATAACTCCCTAAGGCGGCGCAGCCCGGCCCAGCGCTGGGGCAAAAATTGATGAGATGGGCGGGTAAACACTGGTTTAAAAGCTGGCATGGGCTTTGCACTAGGGTTTGTGCCGAGGCGACTGGCCTCGGGGAACCTAAGGAGTACCCACACCATGAAGACCTGGACCCAACTGCGCCCGCTCACCCTCTCGGCCGCTCTGCTCGCAACCCTCACGCTCACCGCGCCCGCGAGTGCCCAGGAACCCACCGTGCCCGCCGTGTCGGCCCGGTCCATGCTGCGCCTGGCGCAAGGCGAATACCTGCTGGACGACGGCCGCACGCTGAAGGTTCATGTCGGCGCCAGCCGGCTGGGCGTCGCCCTCGACGAGAGCCCGCTGGAGGCCTGGAAGGCCGAGAACAACGAGTTGCTCGTCAGCCCCGACGGTCTGCGGCGCGTGCGCCTGTATCGCAACGTGGACGGCAGCGTCGACCGCATCGCGCTCGAGACCGACCGCGTTCGCTGAACCGGCTCGTCTCAGGCCGGCATCGCCCGCTTGATCAGCGGCACGGCCGGCCCACCATCCTGGCGGCGCGAAACCCGCGCTCGCCATCCATTTGAGAAACGACCAGCCGGCGCCTCATGCAGGGCTGGCGGCGTTTCGTGCGTGCCCTGACGTGAGTCGCCCATCGGGAGAGCGCCTGCCCGGCAGCCGCACCTAGAGTGCGGCCCATGGACACCCCCAATCCCCTCGCCCACGGCAACCGCTTGCAGCGGCGCTACTACCGCTGGGCGCTGCCGTACTACGAACGCATCGGCCGTGACGACCCAGCGCTGCGCGAGCGCATGGAACTGGTCGACATCTATCTCTACTCCCTCAAGGGCCTTGGGGCCTGGGCCGGCTGGTCGCTGGTGCTCGCGGGAGCAACCGCATGGTTGTTAGGCAGGGGCGCAGGCTGGGGCCAGGCGCTGGGCGGCGCGTTGGTGCTGTGGATCGGGTTGACGTGCGCATTGCTATCTGCCTGGCTAGGGTCGAAGCTGGCTCCACGTTGGCTCATCCTTTCGGGCATAGGCGGATTTGTAGTTGGCGTTGCGACGAGAAAGCTGAATCCCTTCGGTGCCGATCTCGCCACCGTGCTACCGCTCGCGGTCGGATTCCTGCTGCTGCTCGTCGTTGTGACGCGTGCCGGACGCATGGCCCGCGACCACCAGCTCGCCCGGCTGAAGCTCGTGGCCGAGCGCGACGCCGCCGCACGCGCCGCCGCCGAGGCCGACCTGCGCCTGCTGCAGGCGCAGATACACCCGCACTTCGTCTTCAACACGCTGGCCACGCTGCAGCACTGGGTGGACCGGCGCGACGAGCGCGCCGGCCCGCTGCTGCGCGAGCTCACCGGCTTCCTGCGCCGCAGCACCGAGCTGTTAGGCCGCAGCGTCGTGCCGCTGGCCGACGAGGCGCAAGCCGTGCGGCACTACCTCGCCATCCTGGCCACGCGCCTGGACGGCCGCGTGCAGGGCGAGGTCCACATCGCGCCTGACTTGGAGGCCGAGCCGCTGCCGCCGGGCCTGCTGCTGACGCTGGTGGAGAACGCCGTCGAGCATGGCCTGGAGCCCAAGATAGGCGGCGGCCGACTGACGCTGGCAGCGGGCCGCGAGCCCGACGGCCACTGGTGGCTGCGCGTGGACGACGATGGCCTGGGCCTGGCGAACGACGCCGAGGACGACGTGGGACTGGCCAACCTGCGCCTGCGGCTAAAGCACCATTTCGGCGAACGCGCCTGCTTCACACTGCAGCGCCGCACCGAAGGCGGTACGCGCGCCGAGATCCTGATCACCCCGGAACCCGCATGACCCGACTGCTCATTGCCGACGACGAACCCGCACCCCGCGAGCAGCTGGCTGACGCGCTGGCCCTGGCCTGGCCCGAGGCGCGCATCGTGGCCAGCGCCGAGCAGGGCGCCGATGCGTGGGACCAGTGGCTGGCCCACGAGCCGGACGTGTGCTTCCTCGACATCCGCATGCCCGGCCTGTCGGGCATCGACGTGGCGCGGCGCATCGCCGGCCGCTGCCCGGTGGTGTTCGTCACCGCCCACGGCGACCATGCGCTGCAGGCCTTCGACGCCGGCGCGGTGGACTATCTCGTCAAGCCGCTAGACCCGGCGCGCCTCGCGCAGACGGTGGCGCGGCTGCGGCAAGGCCTGCAGCGGCCGGCTGCGTCACCCGAGGCCTTGCAGCAGCTGCTGGCACAACTGGCCGGCCAGCAGCGCCGCCCGGCCTGGCCCGACACATTGCAGGCCGGCGTGGGCAAGGAGGTGCGGCTGATCCGCGTCGAGGACGTGATCTATTGCGAATCCGACAGCCGCTACACCCGCGTCGTCTACGCCGAGGCCGGCAAGCAGTGCGAGGCCTTGCTGCGCACGCCGCTGAAGGATTTGCTGGCCCAGCTGGACCCGGCGCGCTTCCAGCAGGTGCACCGCTCCGTCGTCGTCGCCAGCGCGCAGATCGCCAGTGCGTTGCGTGACGACGAGGGCGGCATGGTGCTGCGGCTGCGCGGCTCGCCGGACACGCTGACCGTGTCGCGGCCGTTTCAGGGGCTGTTCAAGGGGCAGTGATCTCCACCGCCACGCCGCTCAGCACCGCGTTGCCGCTGAGCGGGTCGCGCGCCGTGTCGCTCAGCAGTGCATTCATGTTGACGCCCGGCCGCTCGCGGGCCACGCCCAGCAGCACGCCGTCCAGGTCATGCCCCCAGCCATGCGGCAGACTCACCACACCGGGGCTCATGTCGGCGCTGCGCTCGACGCGCGCTATCAGCTCGCCCACGGCGCTCTTCACCTTGGCGAACTCGGCCAGGCCCAGGCGGTCCGCATCAGCGGGGTTGACGAGCAGCGTGCAGCGCTCCGGCCCCTTGGCGAGCACGGGCAGGTTGTGCATCCAGCTGTTGCCGGAGCGCGTGTCGCGGCGGCCGATGAGGCTGAATTCAGGCGCCGGCTCGGCCTTCACCTGGGCCAGGTCGACCAGGATGGACGGCGGCGCCAGCTCGATCTTGCCGCTGGGCGTGCGCAGCACTTCAGGGATGCGGGCGGTGAGCGCACCCAGGTCCACGCCGCCGCCTTCGACGGTGCTCGCGGCCTTCACCTTCGCAAGGTTGAGCCCGTCGGGCTTGCGGCCGAACTGGTCGCCGTAGGGGCCTACGCGCAGCTGCAGGTCGATGAGTCGCTCGGGGCCGCGCCAGGGTTGCAGCGCGCTCAGGATGGCCGGCGTGTTGTCGCCGGCAAAGCGGCGCACGTCGGACTCGATCGCCTCGTCGTCGAGCTGGGCCACATCCACCCCCAGGCCGCGGCCTTCGAGCAGCGCGCACAGCTTGAGGATGGTCTGCCATTCCTGCGGCGTGCCGGCCGGCGCGTCGAACACCGGGCCGGAGAAGCGCGCATGGTTGCGGTGGCTCAACTGCGGGAAGGCGACGTCGAAGTGCAAGTCCTCCAGCGGCGACAGGCCCGGCAGGATGACGTCGGCGTGGCGGCTGGTCTCGTTGACGTAGATGTCCAGGCTGAGCATGAAGTCCAGGTCGTCGAGCGCCTGGGCGATGCGCGGACCGTTCGGCGCCGACAGCACGGGGTTGCTGGCGATGGTGATGAGCGCCTTGATCCGACCCTCGCCAGGCGTTTGCATCTCCTCGGCCATCACCGTGATGGGCAGCTCGCCGAAGACCTCGGGCGCGCCGGACACGCGGCTCTTGCGCCGGCCGGTCGTGATGCCCTTGCCACTGCCCGGCTTGCCCTGGGTGTTGGACGCAAACGCGGCGGCCTTGGCGAACATCGCGCCGCCTTCGCGATCGAGGTTGCCGGTCAGCACGTTGATGAGGTCGACCAGCCAGGAATTCACCGTGCCGAAGCGCGTCGTGCAGGTGCCGATGCGGCCGTAGACGGCGGCGCGCGGCGCAGCGGCCAGCTCACGGGCGATGCGGCGCTGCGTGTCGGCCGCGATGCCGCAGCCGGCGGCGGTGAGCTCGGGCGGGAAGGGCAGCACCGCGGCGCGGGCTTCTTCCAGGCCGTTGACGTGTTCCTCAAGACGGCCGAGCTTGACCAAGCCTTCGTCGAACAGCGTGTGCGCAATGCCCAGCAGCAGCAGCGCATCGCCGCCGGGGCGTATGGGCAGGTGCTCGTCGGCAGCGGCGGCCGTCTCGCTGCGGCGCGGGTCCACCACGACGATGCGCCCGCCGCGCGCCCGCATGGCCTTGGCCTTGCCCCGGTAGTCGGGAACCGTCCACAGGCTGCCGTTGCTGATCATCGGGTTGCCGCCGAGGATGAGCAGGTAGTCGCAGCGTTCGATGTCGGGCAGCGGGATGGACAGCCAGTGGCCGAACATCAGCCCGGCGCTGAGCTGCTTGGGCATCTGGTCCAGCGTCGACGCGCTGAAGACGTTGCGCGTGCCTAACGCGCGAACCAGACGGGGCGTGTAGGCCAGCAGGCTGACCTTGTGCGCGGCCGGGTTGCCGATGGTCAGAGCCACCGAGTCCGGCCCCTGCTCGCGCCAGACTGGCAGCAGGCGCTGCTCGATCTCGGCAAAGGCCTCGTCCCAGCTTGCCGGCACGAACTTGCCATCGCGCTTGATCAGCGGCGTGCGCAGGCGGTCGGGGTCTTCGTGCAGGTCCTTCAGGCTCACGCCCTTGGGGCAGAGGTAGCCGTGGCTGAACACATCGTTGGCCGCACCTCGGATGGCGATGACTTGGGCGCCTTCGGTCTTCACCTCCAGCCCGCAGCAGGCCTCGCAGAGCGGGCAGATGCGGTAGTGGCTGTCGGGCATGGCGGTCTCCTGGCGTTCTTGTGCAGCCAGGCAGCTTAGTCGTCACCCCCGGGCGAGGTCCGTCGCGCAGGCGACGAAATCGGAGAGGCCGACGGCGGCCAGGCGAGGTCGCGGCCGTCGCGCCAGCGCAAGGTCCAGATGCCGAGGTCGACGCCGGCGCGCAGCTCGTCGGTGCCGGGGTGCTCGCGGGCGCGGCTGGCATCGTGGTCGACGACGCCGACCCAGAGGTCGCGACCGCTGGCCTTGGCGACGTACAGGCATTGGTCGGCCAGGTCCACGGTGGCGTTCCAGTCTGCCGGCGGCTGTGCTGCGGCATCCCGCCCGAGCGGATGGCAGGCGTAGCCAATGGAGCAGGTCTTGCGCAGCACCTGACCGTCGTCCAGCACGAAGTCATGCGTGGCGATGCTGGCACGCAGGCGTTCTGCCAGCAGATGGCACTCCTTCGCGTTGGCCTGACGGACGACGACGAGAAACTCCTCGCCACCCCAGCGCACGAGGGTATCGGACTCGCGCAGCTGCCTTTGCAGCACCTCGGCGCATTGCTTCAGCACCGCGTCGCCGGCGGCATGGCCGTGCACGTCGTTGACCGCCTTGAAGTGGTCGACGTCGATCATCATGAAGACGATGTCCACGTTGGCGCTCGCGCGGCCGGCTCCCACGGTCTCAAGCCGGCGCCGGGCCAGCGCCAGGTCTTCGTGAATGGTGCTCACGAGGTGGCGACGGTTGCGCAGGCCGGTCAGTGGATCGGAGAACGCCATGTCGCGCATGGCGCGATAGGCGCGCTTGACGTGGTAGCGGCTGACGGCCGCAACCACCGCCGCAATCAGGCCTGCCACTGCGGCCAGCGCCAGCATCCAGCGGAAGCGTTGCTGATAGCGGTGCTCCTGCTCCAGCGCATCAATCTGGCGCTGGCGCCCGTCGGCCTCGTAGGCCGCGTTGGCTTCGGCGATGCGCTTCTGGTCCGCGGCCTTGCGCACCTCGCCGGTCAGGCGATTGAACTGCATGGCGGCCTCATAGGCCTGCGGGTAGTCGTGCGTGAAGGCCAGCTCTTCCGCCAGCACGCCATGGAATTCGGCGGCGTTGGCGGCCATGCCGGGTGCCGCGGAGAAGGCGGCGACGGCCTTGCGTATCCATTCGATGCCGCCGGGCCGGCCGAGCCGGTTCAACGCAATGCCCCTGTTGATCCAGCTGACCCACAGCGACTCCTTGTCGCCCGTGCGCTCCACGAGCGGAATGGCCTCCTCGGCGTGGCTCAGCGCGCTGCGGTAGTCCTTCTTCTGCAGGGCGACGTCGGCCAGGTTGGTTGCCGCGACCGCGAGGTTGTAGTTGTTCTGCTCCTCCTGCGCCGAGGCGCGGGCCTTCAGCAGCGCTTCGTACTGCTCGTCGGCGCGACCGAGCATGCCCAGGAAGTGCGCCTTGCGCAGGGAGTAGCTGGACAGGCTGGAGCGATCTCCTGCGGCTTCCGAGATGTCGATGGCCTTTTGCACGCTGCGCAGTGCTTCGTCGACGCGGCCGGACCGCGAATGCACCAGGGCCATGGCGGTCAGCGCATGCGCGAACTCGTAGACGGCGTCAGGCCTCTCGTCGAGGATGCGCAGAGCCCGCGTCAGCAGTTCGGCGGCCTCGGGCAGACGGCCGAGCCGCGTCATCGCCATGCCGGCGAGGCGCCAGCTGTCCGCCGCGATCAGCCTGGCGGTGGCATCTGCGTTATGGCCGGCCAGCGCCGGCAGCCGGGCCGCGATGCGCTGGTACACCTTGAGCACCTCTGCAGGGTTGCTGGCTTCCGTCCATGCCGACATCTGCAGCCGGTCAAAGTGCAGGCGCCCACGCTCATCGGAGGCCTCCTGCTGGCCGAGGACCGCCTGGGCGATGGCGTCGTTGGTCCGCTCCATGCGAATCAGGTCTCGCACCAGGCGCGTGCGCAGCCAGGCCCGATCTTCGGGTTTCAGAGCGGTCGCCGAGAGTGCCTGCCGGGCCAGGGCGATCGAGGCGACGGGCCGACGGCGGTCGTCCGCGGTGATCGCCGCCTTCACAGCCGCGATGTCCACAGCCGGCGCCGGGGTGTCAGGCTTGGCGGACGTGCTTGCTGCCGCGGTGGACGTTGGCTCTGCCAGCGCCGTCAGCGCGAACGGCATGCCGAGCGCCGCGCACAACGCGAGCCGCATGCCCGCCCGCGCTACCGTTCCTTGATCTGTTGGCGACCGGTCCGGCCCTTTTTCTGTCTGCGCCATACCTGCGGCGATGGAGTGCACTGGAGGCCCGCATCGGCGCGGCGCATGCAACTGCGACGCCGTGAAAGCGCGGCTGTCCCAGTCTATGGCTTTCCCACCCGCTGCACTCTGGGGCGTTGGCCCGGCCGGAAACCGTTGCGTGCAGCTTTGCGCATTCGGTGGCTGTCCTGATCTCTGCGCAGCCGCCGAGGCGCAATGACCGGCCGGGTTACCGGTGGCCAGCGCCYAGCCAGTCCTGCAGCCGTGCCAGCACGGCGGCATCGGTCTGCAGGCCGAGATGGCCAAGGCCGGCGAAGACGGCGGTGTCGGCGAAAGCCAGCCGGCGCGTGGCTTCGCGGTGCTGGCCCAGCGCGCTGGCCACCGGCACGAGGCCGTCGCCCAGCCAGCGGGCCGGCGGGCCGCTGGGCTTCTTGGCCGTGGTGGCGGCCACGGCGTAGCAGGCCACGCCGTCGGGCAACGCGATGCGGCTGGCCTTGCCTTCGTCGGCTTCGAGCAGGCTGCCGTGGCGCAGGTCGCGTATGCCCGCGCTGCGCCTGGCCGCCAGCGCCGCAAGCGGGCGCGAGTAGGCGCTGACGGCCAGCAACTGCTGCACCTGCTGGCCGCCGCGTTCCAGCGGCGCGCCGAGGTGGGGGCTGCCCAGCGTGACGAGGCGCTGCAGGCGTTTGGGCCACTTCTTTCCACGCGCTTGGGCGATGGCGCTGCGCGCGACGAGTCCGCCCATGCTGTGGCCCAGCAGCGTGATCGGCCCGGGCACGCTCTCGAGCAGCCTGGCCAGCTCGGCGCCGTTGCGCCAGATGGCGCGGCCGGTGTTGTAGCGCAGGCCCAGCGGCTGGTAGCCCAGGGCGGCCAGCGCCGCGGGGAAGTCGGCATCGTCGCGCCGCCATTGCGCCTCGTTCATGCAAAGGCCGTGCAGCAGGATCAGCGGTGCGCCTGTGGCGCCTTCCACGAGGGGGTGCAGGCTCATGGGCGTGGCGAGCGGGTTGGCGGTGGCTTCGAGGTAGTCGCCGAGCACGCCGTTCAACGCCGCCAGCGTGGCGTTGGCGCGGGCGGGTGCTGCCTGGCCAAGCAAAGGCGTCAGCGCTCCGAGGGCGAGGTCCAGCCCACCGCCCACAAGGCGCGTCACGCCGCGCACGCTGCGGTAGACGAGGCCGGTGATGCCACTCGTGCGGTCGCGTTGCGCGGTCAGCGGCAGCCGCGTGATCTCGGCGTGCATGGCCTCGACGAGGTCGGTGACGCCGGTGACGGCATCCGTCGCGAGGCGGCTGGTGCCGCGCAGGTGCTGGGCTTTGCTCATGGTGGGGATCATGCGCTGTCGTGTTGGTTTGCTTTTGCTGGGACTCGGTATGACTAGGTGCATGCCGGGAGTCAAACCAGCTCCCCGCAAAGCAACCCAACCCAACCCAAACACATCAACCCAGGATCAACTGCAACGACCCCTGCAACGCCCGAATCAAGGCCTCCAGCGCCTGCAGCAGCCGCTCGCTGCCCTGATGCATGCGCTGCACCGCGTCGCCCTGCTCCACGCGCAGCCCGCGCAGCAGCACCAGCCAGGCCTCGTCCACCGCCGCAAACGCCGGCTGCAGGGCCGGGCCGGCCAGGGGCGCGGCGCGGACTTGGTCGTAGGCCTTGATGAACTCGTCCAGGCCCGCCGCCAGACCGCTGGTGTCGTGCCCCGGGATGACCTGGGCCAGCAGGCCCTCCTTGGCCAGGCGCTGGCTCAGCAGGCGCAGCCGCGTGACCTGGGCCAGCAGGCCCACCGGGCGCTGGCCGGCGCGTTCGGACAGGCGCGCCACCAGGGTCTCGCTGCTGTCCAGCAGGCGCTGGGCGGCACGGTCGCTGCGGGTGAGGTCGGGCTGGCGGGTGCTCAGGGCCGCGTCGAGCTGGGCCCAGGCGCTGGAGACGGCCGCCAGTTCGTCGGCCAGGTCCGTGCGCAGCAGTTCGGACAGCCGCGCCAGGTTGGCGGCCACGCGCTCGGCCGAGGCGTCCAGCAAAGCCTGGCACTCGCGGCGCTCGGGCGGCGCCAGGCGCGGCCACTGGCGCAAGGCCTGCAGCTTGACCAGGCGCTGGCTCAACATGCGCTGCGCGCCGGCACGCTCCAGGGCCTCGGCCAACTCCGACGTGTGCACCACGCCGCGCGCCACCTCGGGCAGCTTGGCCTGGGTCTGCATGGCGGTGTTGCGCAGCAGCGCGAAGGCGGCGGCCTCGTCGATGCCGCGTGCCTGCATCAGCAGGCCCTTGGCGCGCTCCGTCCACTTGCGTTCGTCGAGCTTGGCCTGGGCGGCGCTGTCGCGGGCCAGCAGCTGTGCGGAAAGGCCCTGCGCCCACAGCAGGGCCTGGTCCAGCACGGCGGCGTCGGTGTCCAGGGGCAGCCACTGCAGCGCGCCACGCGCCAGCAGGGCCTGGCGTTCGGCGGCATCGGGTAAGGGCGAGAGCAGCACCACCGGCAGGCCGAAAGCCCGCTCGGAGTGCAGAAACTGCGCCAAGGCGGTGCGATCCGGGCACCAGAGCAGGCCAAGCGCCGCCTCATCGGCGAGCGGCGCAAGCTCTGAAACGGTGCGCGGCTGCCAGCCCAAGGCCAGCAGAGCGGCGGCCTGAGGGGGCTGCTGCGGGCAGCAGAGCAGGAGCGGCAGGGAGGGTGCGGGAGAGAGGGCGACGGTATCTGACATGGCTTCTGAACTCACGCCCCAAAACGGCGCAAGAAACAGGCCAGCCAGCTCGCCGTTGAGTGGGCATGAGGTTTGCAAGTATCGGGGCACGATGCTCGCAATGGTGCGAGCTCACTCCCGCCGTGATGTCCTTGCCGCCCAGGCACGCGACCGGTGGGTAGGCGTGGGCGCTCGGCCGCCAGACCGATAGAGTCCCCACGATGTCCGCCCTGCAAAACTTCAAACGCGCCGGCCACACGCCCACGCTGTTTGCCGCCTTTTTCTATTTCGCGTTCTCCTGCTGCATCTGGGTGCTCAACGGCGCGTTGGCGCCCTTCATCAGCGAGGCCTACAACCTGACGCCGGCCCAGAAGGGCCTGATGCTGTCGATCCCCATCATGGCCGGCGCGCTAATGCGCTTCCCGCTGGGCCTGCTGTCGCAGTACATCGGCCGCAAGAACGCGACGCTGGTGGAGATGGGCATGATCGCCGTGGCCATGCTCTACGGCTTCTTCATGGTGAAGAGCTACGACGACCTGCTGGCCATGGGCGTGCTGCTGGGCATTGCCGGCGCCAGCTTCGGCGTGGCGCTGTCGCTCGGCTCCGGCTGGTATCCGCCCAAGTACAAGGGCCTGGCCATGGGCCTGGTGGGCGCGGGCAATGTGGGCACGGCGGTGTCGGTACTGGTCGCGCCGCCGCTGGCCCAGGCCTATGGCTGGCAGACGGTCTATGCCTTTGCCGCTGCGGCCATCCTGCTGCCGATGTTGGTCATGATCGTCTTCGCCAAGGAGCCGCCCGACGTCGACGCTCACGCTTCCATGCGCCAGCACGTCGCCTGCCTGTTCGAGAAGGACGGCTGGGCCTTCAGCCTGATCTACGGCGTGACCTTCGGCGGCTTCATCGGCCTCATCACCTTTCTGCCCACCTACTACTACGACCAGTTCAGCGTCTCCAAGGTGCAGGCCGGCCAGTTGACGATGCTGGCGGCCTTCATGGGCGCGGCGGTGCGCGTGGTCGGCGGGGCCCTGTCGGACCGCTGGGGCGGCGTCAATGTGCTGACGCTGGTGCTGGTGGTGGTGGCCATCAGCCTGACCGGCGTGGGCATGGCCAGCGGCTCGCTGGTGCTGACGACGCTGCTGCTCATCGTCTGCTTCGCCGCCCTGGGCGCCGGCAATGGCGCCCTCTTCCAACTGGTACCGCTGCGCTGGCCGGCGGCCACGGCGGTCGCCGGTTCGATGATCGGCGAGATCGGCGCGCTGGGCGGCGGCCTGGTGCCCAACCTGATGGGCATGTCCAAGCAGCATGCCGGCACCTACCTCTGGGGCTTCGTCGTGTTCGCCGTGCTGTCCGTGCTGATGCTGGGCGTCATGCGCGTCATGCAGATCCGCTGGACGCGCACCTGGGCCGAGAAGGGTGGCCGCGCCCGCAGCGCCGCTGCCAACACCGCCGAGCCGGTGAACTACCAGCGCGTCTGAGCGGATACCCCGCTTCAGCGGGGCAAGAACACCAGCCAGGCAATCAACAGCAGATTCAGCAGCACCGAAACCCCCAGGGCGATCTGCCAGCCGCTGACCGCCTCGCGCGGTGCCTTGGGCGGCCGGGCCGAGGCGGGCTGGTCACGCGCCGCCAGCCTTTCCAGCGCGAGCAGCAATTCGTCGGCCGTCTCGAAACGCAGCCTGGCCTCGCGCGCCACGGCACGCATGACGAGACGATCGAGCGGCATGGGCACGCTGGGCTGAAGGCGGCTGACGCTGGCCGGCTCGCGCTTGTAGCGGGCGAGTTGGAAGGGCTCGATCTCGCCATAGGGCAGGCGGCCGGTCAGTGACTGGTAGAGCGTCACGCCCAGTGCGAACAGGTCCGAGCCGGCATCCGGCGGAGCCGGCGGGTCCTGCCACTGCTCGGGGTTGATGTAGCTTGGCGTGCCGGCGTGCAGCTCGCGCGCTGCGGCCGACGCGCGCGGGCTCAGCGCCACGCCGAGGTCGAGCACGCGCCACTGGCCGTCATCACCCAGATGCAGGTTGGCAGGCTTGATGTCGCGGTGCACGACGCCGGCCGCATGCAACAGGCTCAGAGAGCGCGCAACGGCGCCGCCCAGCGCCGTGGCCTGGCCAACGTCCAGCGGCCCCTTGGCAAGCAATTGCTCCAGCGTCAGGCCGCTGTGCCAGTCAAACACGGCATAGAAATGCGTCGCGCCGTCGGCCGGCGGGTGCACGCGCACGAAGCCGCTCTCGCCACCGCGCCTGCGGTGCCGAGGCGCCTCCGCCAGGCGCAGGCCCAGCCAGATCTCGTGGGCCAGCATGGCCCGCTCTTCGGGGTCGTCGGCGCGGCCGGGGCGCAGCATCTTCAGCGCGACCAGGCGGCCCGTGGCCAGCTCGCGCGCCTGCAGCAGGCGGTGCACGCCGTTGTCGGCCACCAGCGCCGTGACCTGGTAGCCGTCCAGCACGGCGCCCACGCCCAGCGGGCCGGGGCTGGGCAGCGTGCGGCCCAGGGCGGCAAGGTCGGCCAGGCCGGGGTCGGCCAGGTCCTTCACGTCCAGCACCAGGGCGGTGGCGTTGTCGTGACTGCCGGCGGCCAGGGCCGCTGAAGTCAGCGCGTCGGCCAGGGCCTGGGCGCCGGGCGTCGTGCGCAGCAGGTCGGCGATCTGGCGGCCACGCAAGGTGCCGTGCACGCCGTCGCTGGTCAGCAGCAGGCGATCACCCACCTTCAACTCGCCGGCGCTGTGGTCCAGGCGCAGCGCGTCGTCCAGGCCCAGCGCGCGCGTCAGGCCGGCGAAGTCGCGGCGCTCCATGCGGTGGTCCTGCGTCAACAGCAGGCATTCGCCGTCGCGCAGCAGCCAGGCGCGGCTGTCGCCCACATGGGCCAGTGCGTAGCGGCGGCCGCGCAGCGCCACGGCGGTCAGCGTCGTCAGCGCCTCGCGCGGCTGACCATCGGCGCCGGGGCGGCGGTTGTGCGAGGCCAGCCAGGCGTTCTGGTGGCCCAGCAGGCGGTCCAGCGCGACGCTGCAGTCCCACTCGGCCGGCACGGCATGGAAGTCACGCAGCAGGCTCATCACCGAGGTCTGCGCGGCCATCAAGCCTTCGCCACCCCCACTGACGCCATCCGCCAAGGCCGCCACCCAGCCACGCTCGGCCTCGTGCGCGGCGGGCGCCTGCACGCCCGCGAAGTCTTCATTGCGCGGGCGTTTGCCCTGCAGGCTGGACAGGCCGGTATCGAGTTCGAAGCGCATGCGCGTGAGTGGAGCACTGCGGAGCAGTCGCCCGCCGATGGTGCATTTTGAGGATGAGTGCACCCGCACCGGGATAGCAAGCGCTTCGGCGTGGGGCGCCGCTGGGCGTTTTGAACGCTGCGGCAGGTCTGGAGGCCAGCTTCATCGCTGGCACATGCCTTGCAAAGCAAAGGGCAGACCAGCTTTGCTGTATGGAGCCCGACATGAAGAAGATGAAGCTCGTGATGATCGGCAACGGCATGGCCGGCGTGCGCACGCTGGAAGAGCTGCTCAAGATCACGCCGGACCTCTACGACATCACCGTCTTCGGCGCCGAGCCCCACCCCAACTACAACCGCATCCTGCTCAGCCCCGTGCTGGCCGGCGAGCAGACCATCGACGAGATCATCCTGAATCCGCTGAGCTGGTATGCCGACCACGGCATCACGCTGCACTTGGGGCTGGCGGTCACCGAGATCGACCGCGTGCGCAGGCGCGTCACCGCCGCCGATGGCACGACGGCTGACTACGACCGCCTGCTCATCGCCACCGGCTCCAACCCCTTCGTGCTGCCGGTACCGGGCAAGGAGCTGGAAGGCGTCATCGCTTACCGCGACATTGCCGACACCAACGCGATGATCGACGCGGCCACTCAATACAAGCATGCCGTCGTCATCGGCGGCGGCCTGCTGGGCCTGGAAGCCGCCAACGGGCTGATGCTGCGCGGCATGCAGGTCACGGTGGTCCACCTTGTGGACACGCTGATGGAACGCCAGCTCGACACCATGGCCGGCGGCCTGCTGCGCGATTCCCTGGTGGAACGCGGTCTGAACTTCATGCTGGGCGCGCAGACGCAGCAACTGCTGGGCAACGAGGCCGGCCGGGTCCGCGCCATCCAGTTGAAGACCGCTGACGGCCAGAGCATCGAAGTGCCGGCCGACCTCGTCGTCATGGCGGCCGGCGTGCGCCCCAACACCGCGCTGGCCGAGAAGTCCGGCCTGCATTGCAGCCGCGGCATCGTCGTCACCGACACCATGCAGACGGTGACCGACCCGCGCGTCTACTCGGTGGGCGAATGCGCCGCGCATCGCGGCATTGCCTACGGCCTGGTGGCGCCGCTGTTCGAGCAGGGCAAGGTCTGCGCTACGCATCTGGCCCAGTTCGGCATTGGCCGCTACCTGGGCTCGCAGGTCAGCACCAAGCTCAAGGTGACGGGCATCGACCTGTTCTCGGCCGGCAACTTCGCCGGCGGCGCCGGCACCGAGGAGATCGTGCTCAGCGACCCCTTCACCGGCGTCTACAAGAAGCTGGTGATCCAGAACGACCAGCTCGTCGGCGCCTGCCTCTACGGCGACACGGTGGACGGCAGCTGGTACTTCAAGCTGGTGCGCGAGCGCAGCGACATCAGCGGCATCCGCGACCGGCTGATGTTCGGCGAACAGTACGCGAGCGAAGCCGCCAACGACACCGCCTGCGCCGCCGCCTGAGCCCCCCATGACCATGAACCGGCGTTCCACGCTGCTGGCCGGCCTGACCCTGATGGCCGCCCTGCCCCAGGCCCAGGCCCGCATCGCGCAACTGGGCGAGGCCATCGACAAGGCCGGCGCGCAACGCATGCTGAGCCAGCGCATGGGCAAGGCCTGGCTGGGCCAGCTGCAGCCCGAACTGGCGCCGCGCGCCCGCCAGGTGCTGGAGGACAGCGCCGAGCGCTTCGAGCGCCAGTTGAACGACTTGCTGGCCTTCTCGCCCTCGCCCGAGATCTCCGGCAGCTACAAGGCCTTGCGCAGCCGCTTTGGCGACTACCGCTCGCTGCTGCTGGCCGCACCGGTGCGCGGCCAGGTCGACGAGCTGCTGAAGCGCTCCAGCGAAGTGCTGAGCCTGGCCCACCTGGCCACCACGCAGCTGCAGGAGCGTTCCAGCGCGGCGGCGGCGCGGCTGGTCAACCTGTCGGGCCGGCAGCGCATGCTGTCGCAACGCCTGGCCCTGTACTTCCTGGCCCGCCAGCAGGGCGCGCGCGCCGATCTCGTCAAGCGCGAAACCGCCAAGGCCAGCGCGGAGTTCGAGCTGGCCATGCGCACGCTGAACACCGCCGGCGAAGCGACGCCGGCGATACGCGCCAACCTCGAGCTGGCCCAGGGCCAGTGGGTCTTCCTTCAGACCGCGCTGGGCAACGACAGCCAGAGCGCCCAGGCCGCCAACGACGTCTTCGTGGCCAGCGAGAACCTGCTGGTCGTCATGGAGACGGTCACCGGCCAGTTCGCCCGCCAGCTGGCGCAGGCCTGAGCACAAGAGCATGAACGAGACAAAGTCCACCTGTCCCTATTGCGGCGTCGGCTGCGGAGTCGTCATCGAGCACGACGGCGCGCAGATCACCGGCGTGCGCGGCGACCCCGACCACCCGGCCAACTTCGGCCGCCTGTGCACCAAGGGCACCAACCTGCACCTGACAGCCACGCCCGTCGTCATCCAGCACCAGCGCCTGCGCGAGCCCATGCGCCGGACCGAGCGCGGCGCGCAGCCCGAGGTCATCAGCTGGGAATCCGCCAACCGCGAGATCGCCGACAAGCTGCTGGCCATCCGCGCCGCGCACGGCCCCGAGTCCATCGGCGTCTACATCTCCGGCCAGTTGCTGACCGAGGATTACCACGCCTTCAACAAGCTGGCCCGCGCCGTCATCGGCACGCCCCACATCGACTCCAACTCGCGGCTGTGCATGAGCTCGGCCGTGGTGGGCTACAAGCAGTCGCTGGGCGCCGACGCGCCGCCCTGCAGCTACGAGGACATCGAGCTGGCCGACTGCATCCTGGTCAGCGGCGCCAACCCGGCCTGGGCCCATCCCATCCTGTTCCGCCGCCTGGAAGTGGCACGCGCTGCCAAGCCCGCTCACAAGCTGATCGTCATCGACCCGCGCCGCACCGAGACCGCCGAGCTGGCCGACCTGCATCTGCAGATCCTCCCCGGCACGGACGTGGCGCTGTGCCACGGCCTGCTGCACGCGGTCATCGCGCGCGGCTGGACGGCGGCGGACTTCATTGCCGCATCCACCGAAGGCTTCGACGAGCTGAAGGCGCTGGTGAGCGACTGGACACCCGCGCGCGCGGCAGAGGTCTGCGGCGTGACGGAGGCTGACATCTGGCAGGCCGCCGAATGGTTCGCCACCTCGCCGAGTTCGCTCAGCCTGTACTGCCAGGGCCTCAACCAGAGCAGCAGCGGCACGGCCAAGAACACGGCGCTGATCAACCTGCATCTGGCCACCGGCCAGATTGGCAAGCCCGGCGCCGGCCCCTTCTCGCTGACGGGCCAACCCAACGCCATGGGCGGCCGCGAGAGCGGCGGTATGGCGACGCTGCTGCCCGGCCACCGCGACCCGGGCAAGGCCGAGGACTGGGCCGAGATCGAGGCGCTGTGGCATGTGCCTGGCCTGCCCGGCAAACGCGGCCACACGGCGGTGGAGATGTTCGAGGCCGCCGCGCGCGGCGAGATCAAGGCGCTGTGGATTGCCTGCACCAACCCCGCCCAGTCCATGCCCGACCAGGCCACCGTGCGCCAGGCGCTGGAGCGCTGCGAGCTGGTCATCCTGCAGGAGGCCTTTGCCCACACGGCCACGGCCCGCTATGCCGACTACCTGCTGCCCGCCGCCACCTGGGGCGAGAAGGAAGGCACCGTCACCAACAGCGAACGCCGCATCAGCCGCGTGCGCGCGGCCGTGCCGGCGGCGGCCGAGTCCCGCGCCGACTGGCGCATCGCTCGCGACATCGCCGCGCTCATCGACGCCGGCCTGGCGCGCCCGCCCCGCATCACTGCCCAGACCGCCGAAGACCTCTGGCTGGAACACCGCAGCGCGACGCGCGGCCGCGACCTCGACATCACCGGCCTCAACTGGGCGACGCTGGACAGCGACGGCCCGCAGCAATGGCCCTTCGTCACCGGCCCGACGGCGCGCCTCTACACCGACGGCCGCTTCGCCACCGCCGACGGCCGCGCCCGCTTCATCGCCAAGCCCTATCAAGCCACCGCCGAGGCCGCCACGCCGGCCCGCCCTTTCGCGCTGACCACCGGCCGCATGCGCGACCAGTGGCACGGCATGAGCCGCACCGGCAGCGTGCCGCGCCTGTTCGCTCACGAGGGCCGGCCGCTGGTGCGCATCAACCCCGGTGACGCCGCCAGCCACCAGTTGGCCGAGGGCGCGCTGGTCCATGTGCGCTCCAGCCGCGGCGAGGTCGTGCTGCCGCTCAAGTTCGACGAAAACGTTGCCCTGGCCGGCGCCGACATCGCCATGCACTGGGGCGACGAGTTCATTGGCGCGCAGCTGGGCGTCAACGCGGTCACGCAGGGCGCCTTCTGCCCCGACTCCAAGCAGCCCGAGCTGAAGTTCAGCGCCGTCGCCATCGAGCCGGCCCACCTGCCCTGGCGCCTCAGCGCCTGCGCCTGGGTGCCCGCCGAGGACGGCCAGCGCCTGCGCGAGCAGCTGCGCGCGCTGATGCCGCGCTTCGGCTATGCACATTGCCTGCCCGAACCGGGCAAGGGGACTCAGGTCGGCTGGGCCTTCGAGGCCGCCTGCGCCGATACGCCGTCGCCCGAGCTGGTCGAGGAACTCGCCGCCGTGCTGGGCCTGAGCGGCCCCGCGGTGCTGCGCTATGCCGATGCGCGGCGCGGCCGGCTGCGCCTGCTCAGGCTCGATGGCGATGACCTGCAGGCCGCGCCGCTGCAGGCCTTGCTGCGCGTCGGCCAGCACGACGAAGGCGCCTGGCTCGTCGACCTCTGGCGCGAGCGCACGGCCGCCGCCACGGTGGGCCGCTGGCTGCTCTCGCCCGGCGCCCCGCCCAGCAACCCCGGTGCCGCGCCCAGCCCGCAGATCTGCAACTGCTTCGACGTGCGCGAGGACGTCATCCGCATCACGCTGACCCGCTGCAGCGGCACACCGGCCGAACGCCTGGCGCAGCTGCAGGGCGAAAAGCGCTGCGGCACGCAATGCGGCTCCTGCCTGCCGACGCTGCGGCGCCTGGTGAACACAACGCCTGAAGAGGTTCCCGCATGAACTCACGCACCGTCTCGTTGGTGGGCGCAGGCCCGGGCGATCCCGAACTGCTGACCGTCCGCGCGTTGAAGCGCATCGAAGCGGCCGATGTCGTCCTCGCCGACGACCTCATCGACCCGCGTGTGCTGGCCTTGGTGAAGGGCCGCCTCTTGCGCGTCGGCAAGCGCGGCGGCTGCATCAGCACCGACCAGCACTTCATCCACGCGCTGATGATCCGCGAGGCCCGCGCCGGCCACCGCGTGGTGCGCCTCAAGGGCGGCGACCCCTTCGTCTTCGGCCGCGGCGGCGAGGAGGTCGACGCGCTGCGGGCAGCGGGCATCGATGTCGAAGTGGTGTCAGGTCTGACCAGCGGCATCGCCGGCCCAGCCGCCGTCGGCATCCCGGTGACAGACCGGCGCGCCTCGCCCGGCGTCATCCTGGTCACCGGCCACCCGGGCGAGGGCCGCGCCGAGCCCGACTGGGCCGCGCTGGCCCGCACCGGCCTCACGCTGGTCATCTACATGGGCGTGGCCCGCGCGGCCGACATCACGGCCCAGCTGCTCGCCGCCGGCCTGAAGCCCGACCTGCCGGCAGCCATCGTCAGCGCCGCCCACACAGCCCAGCAGCGCCATGCCGTGACGACGCTGGCCGGCCTGCCCGACTGCATTGCCCGCGAGGGGCTGAAGAGCCCGGCGCTGCTCGTCATCGGCGAAGTCGCCGCCCACGCGGCGGCTGCCGACATCGAACAGCTCGTCAGCTCAGCTTGAACGAGGACACCAGGCCCGCCAGCCGCACCGCCTGCTCCTTCAGCGACTGAGCGGCCGCGGCGGACTCCTCCACCAGCGCGGCGTTCTGCTGCGTCATCTGGTCCAACTCGGTCACCGTGCCGTTGACCTGGGCGATGCCCTGGCTTTGCTCGATGGCGGCGGCGCTGATCTCGCCAATGATGTCGGTCACGCGCTGCACCGAGCCGACGATGTCGGTCATCGTCGTGCCGGCGTCGTTGACGAGCTGGGTGCCGGCCTCAACGCGCTCGACGCTGGCGCCGATCAGGCCCTTGATCTCGCGTGCCGCTTCGGCCGAGCGCTGGGCTAGCAAGCGCACCTCGCCGGCCACGACGGCGAAGCCGCGGCCCTGTTCACCCGCACGCGCCGCTTCCACGGCCGCGTTCAGCGCCAGGATATTGGTCTGGAAGGCGATGCCGTCGATGGTGCCGATGATGTCGGCGATCTTCTTGCTGGCGGTGTTGATCTCGCCCATGGTGCTGACCACGCGCGACACCACCTCGCCGCCACGCCCAGCCGTCGTGGCAGCCGCACCGGCAAGCTGCTTGGCCGTCATCGCGGAGTCGGCGCTCTGGCCCACAGTGCCGGTCAGCTCGGTCATGGCGCTGGAGGCCTGCTGCAGGTTGGAGGCCGTCTGCTCGGTGCGCTGCGACAGGTCCATGTTGCCGCTGGCCACCTCGCTGGACGCGACCTGGATGCTCTCGGCCGACTCGCGCACCTGGCCGACGATCTCGGACAGCGACTTCTGCATCGCGGCGAGCGCCATCATCATCTCGGCGGATTCATCGGTGCCACGGGCTTCGGGCGCGCGCGACAGGTCGCCATCGGCCATGCGTTCGGCAAAACGCTTGGCCGCGACCAGCGGGCCGATGATGGAGCGCGAGATCAGCACGGCCAGCACACCACCGATGACGATGCAGACGACAAAAGCCGCCAGCAGGCCCACAAACAGGCCGCTGACCAGGTTGTCGACCTTGGCGAAGACATCGTCGCCACGCGTCTTCAGGTCACCCTCGATGTTGTTCAGCATCGCCAGCGCCGGGTCGTAGGCCGCGTCAGCCGCCTTCATGTCTTCGAGGGCGGCCTGGGCATCGGCATAGCCATCGGCGGCGAGCTTGTCGGCCGCCGGCCCGACGGTCTTGCGGTAGTCGACCATCAGCGCACGGAACTTGATGAGGGCCGTCTTGCCCTTCTCCTCGGTGGAGATCCTGCCGAAGTCGTCCATGGCCTTGTCCAGGCCCGCCTGGGCGGTGTCCCACTCCTTGCGGGCGCGGGTGATGCCGTCCTTGTTGAAGATGGAGGCGACCATCGTTGACGTCGCCGTCTTGCTCTCCAGCAGGCGGCTGCGCGCGGCGACCGTGATGTTGGACGCCGGGATGAGCTTCTGCGTGATGCCCTGGATGGCCTTCTGCGACACGTTCAAGCCGAAGCCGCCCACGGCCACCAGCAGCGCCGTCATGGCCAGGATGATGCCGAAGGCCAGCCAGAGCCGGGCCTGAATGCGTAGACGACGCAGCATGGGAGTTCTCCGGGCGGACGAGGTTGAGCGGGGGTGACCTTTGATTGAAGCAGAAACCCCCAGCGGAGCGCGAAAACCTGCTGGTAGGCTCGCGGCATCGTTCACGGCACGGCCCACCATGAGCTTTCTGGCCATCGACATCGGCAACACCCGGCTCAAATGGGCCACCTATCCGGAAGGCGCCGCGCCCGGCAGCGCACCACTGCAGCACGGCGCCGTGTTCCTGGAGAACATCGACCGCCTGGCCGACGAAGACTGGCAAGCCCTGGCCCCGCCGACGCGCGTGCTGGGCAGCAATGTCGCCGGCGATGCCGTGCGCCGCCGCGTCGAGGAGCAGATGGAGCACTGGGACCTGACGCCGCGCTGGGTCGTGCCCTCCACCGAGGCGGCCGGCATCCGCAACGGCTACGACCATCCCACCCGCCTGGGCGCCGACCGCTGGGTGGCCGTCATCGGCGCGCACGCGCATGCGCTGCAGCGCGGCTTCGATGGCCCGGTGCTGACCGTCATGGTCGGCACCGCGGTGACGGTGGACGCCCTCTCCGCCGACGGCCAGTTCCTCGGCGGCCTCATCCTGCCTGGCCACGGCATCATGCTGCGCGCGCTGGAAGGCGGCACCGCCGGCCTGCGCGTGCCCACCGGCGAGGTGCGCGACTTCCCCACCAACACCAGCGATGCGCTCACCACCGGCGGCACCTTTGCCATCACCGGCGCCATCGAGCACATGCACCGCCTGCTCCAGCAACGCGAAGGCCGCGAGCCACTGCTGCTGATGACCGGCGGCGCCGGCTGGAAGGTGGCACCGGCGCTGGATGCACCGCATGAGCTCATCGAAGGCCTGATCTTCGACGGGCTGCTGGCGGTGGCTGCGGCGCAGGCTCCTAGCCGACGTTGAGCAGCGCCGCCAGGCTGCCGCGCTGCAACTCGAGCCGCAGCAGTCGGTCGGCCAGCGCCACCTCCCACACGCGTTCGCCGACCGCTGCGTCAACGTCGGCGGGGTCGCAGGCGCGGCCTTCGCCGAAGACGCTCAGCACCAGCGCCTCGTCCAGCCGCTTGAACTGGCCGTTGCGGCGATAGCCGCGCACCAGCGCAAAGCCCACCGGGCCCTCCGGGTCCAAACCGAGCCCGAGGTCGCCGCGCGGCGACAGGTCGGTGATGCGCAGGCCATAGAGGCTGACCCGGCGGTCCAGAGAAAGCATCTCCGTCATCGTCACGCCGCTGGCGCCGGATGGGTCTTGTGGGGTCAGTGTTGCCATGGTCGTTGCCTCCTTGTCACGGCCTTTGTATTACCGCGCCGCCACATTCGGGCCAGCGCGATGACCTAAGCTATGCGGACCGAAATCGCGCGTCATCTGCACCGCAGATGACGCGCAGCTGCCCGCACAGTGGCAGGCCACCGAACAAGAGCTTTGAGGAGCCATCGGGTGACACAGGCGAGGGTGTTCCAGCAGTTCGAGATCCGGCCAGAAGCGCGCCAGTTGCTCGTCGGCAGCCGGTCGGTCAGCATCGGCGCGCGTGCCTTCGATGTGCTGCTGGCGCTCACGGAACGCGCCGAGCGCGTGGTCAGCAAGGCCGAACTGCTGGATCTGGCCTGGCCCGGCGTGGTGGTGGAAGAAAACAACCTGACGGTGCAGATCTCCACGCTGCGCCGCCTGCTGGGCCACGAGGCCATCGTCACCGTCACCGGCCGCGGCTATCGGCTGAAAGCCACGCCGGTGGACGCCCCAGCGCCCGCGGAACCCACGCCGGCCGACGGTGACGCCCCCGTCATCCGCCTGCAGCGCCGGCTGGCGGTCATCGTGCAGGCCGAGGTGGTGGGCTGGTCGCGCCTGGTGGCGCGCGATCCGACCCGCGCCGCGACCACCTGGAAGCGCATCCGCGTCGACCTGATCGAGCGCAGCCTGCCGCAGTTCGGCGGCCGCGCCATCGAGCTCACTGCCGAGCGGCTGCAGCTGGAGTTCGGCAGCGCCGTGGAAGCCGTGGCCTGGGCGGTGGAACTGCAGGAGCTGCTGGCCGAGCGTCGCCAAGTCGGCGACCCGGCAGAGAACACGGCGTTTCACTTGCGCATCGGCATTGCAGTGGATGACGTGATCGTTGACGACGGCAAACTGGTGGGTGACGGCGTCAACGTGGCGTCCGACCTGCAACTCAGCGCCGTGCACGACGAGATCCTCACCACCCAGAAGGTCTGCGACTTTGTCGCCGAGAAGATCGCGGTCAGCTTCGAACCGCTGGGCCAGCGCGTGATGCAGAAGTCGCAACGCCCGCTGCATGTGCTGCGGGTGATGGCCGGCGCGCGACGCCACGCCGTGACCGCGTTGCGCCCGGTCGGCGTGCGCCTGGCTTCGCTGGCAGTGCTGCCCTTCGCCACCGAGGGGCCGACCGCTGATGCCTACTTCGGCGAGGGTGTCACCGAGGAGATCATCGCCACGCTGTCGCTGAACCGGGCGCTGTTCGTCATCGCCCACGGCTCCACGCTGCGCTATCGCGGCCACGACCTAAACCCCGCCGCCGTGGCTGCGGAGCTGGGGGTGCGCTACCTGGTGACGGGCCGCGTGCGGCGGTCCGGCTCGCACGTTCGCATCCACGTCAGCCTGATCCATGCCGCCGACCAGCGGGTCATCTGGCAGCAGCCCTTCGACGGCGTCGTCGAAGACCTGTTTGCCTTCCAGACCGAGATCGCCGCGAAGGTGGCCGCCGCTGCAGCGCCGCAGGTGCAGGACGAAGAAGTGGCCCAGGCCCGCCATCGCCCCACGGCCAGCTACGACGCCTACGACTGCGTGCTGCGCGCACTGGGCGGCATGGTGAAACCGGGCACGCTGGAATTCGACACCGCAGGCGAGATGCTGCTGCGCGCCGTCGCGCTGGACCCCGGCTACGCGCAGGCGCACGCCCACCTGGCCTGGTGGTACAGCCTGCGCCAGTTCGAGGGTCTCTCCGGTCCCGATGGCGAGGAAGGCCGATTGGCGCTGGAGCATGCACTGCAGGCAACCCGGCTGGACGCCCGCGACGCCTGGGTGCTGTCGGTGGCCGGCTACATGCTGTCGCTGCAGAAGAAGCACCAGGAGGCGCTGGACCTGTTCGAACAGGCCCTGGCGCTGAACCCCAGCTGCGCAGCAGCCTGGGCACGCAGCGCGGCCACGCTGTTCTACATCGGCCGCGCCGAAGAGGCCCTGGAGCGCTTGGACCGCGCCATGCGACTGAGCCCCTTCGACCAGCACATGTTCTGGCACCTCACCATCTGCGGCGGCGCCAGTTTCGTGGCACGTCGCTACGACGAATCCGCCGGCTGGCTCGGCAAGGCACTGCGAATGAATCCGGGCTTCAACGGCGCACGGCGGCTGCAGATTGGGGCGCTGGTCCGGACGGGCGAGCTCGCCGAAGCCCGCGCACTCGCGGAGCAGCTCCTCATCGATTGCCCGGACTTCTCGGTCGAGGCGTTCGGGCGCAGATCACCGATACAGCGCCCGCAACTCGACGACCTGCTGTCGGCCCTGCGCCAGGCCGGCCTGCCTGAATGACAGTCACCGTGACTTGAAACCCAGAAGGAGGACCACATGGTTTGGAATGCCCAGAACAGCTTCTTTTCGCCGAACGTGGGTGCCTACGGCGCGCACAACGTGGGTGCTGGCAGCTCATACAACGTGGGTGCCCATGGTTCGCACAACGTAGGCGCCCACGGCTCACACAACGTCGGGGCCCATGGCTCGCACAACGTGGGCGCCCACGGCTCACATAACGTGGGGGCCCACGGTTCGCACAACGTGGCATCGAACGTGTGGGCGAGTGGCGCCGCGGCCGCAGTGCCGGTGGTCGTGGCCTCTCACAACACCGGCGCGGGAAGCGCCAGCGGCACCGGCTTTCTGGGCGGCTATGGCGCGGTGGCGCGTTTCGAGTACGCCACGCCGGCCGGGCTGGCGCCGCTGCCCTGGGTGATGGACTTCACGGAGGGCGATGGCTGGCCGTCGTTCCCTTACGCGGTACGCATCAACCCCTACCCCGTCACGCCCAACACCGACGGCACGCTCAAGAAGGTCATGGAATGGCAACCGAGTGACTGGGACCCTGGCCTGCGCTTCTGGTCGCTGGACTTCGACCCCCAGCTCACCGAGTGGCTGCAAGACCTGAACCTCGCCGCGCCTTCGGTGATGGCCGCGCGCGAGTTCGCGCGTCACCACAAGGACTGGCTGGCCCGGGAGGATGCGGTCGCCGGCACGGACCCCGGGCCTTCCGACATCCAGCGGGCGTTCGAAGGAACTAAAGACCTGCTCACGTGGCGCGCCCGCGATGACGACGATGCGACTACGCGCGCCGCCGCGTCCACCGTGGTCAGCCGGGAGCTCAACGAGATGGTCGACCTGATGCGCGACGACCGCATGCGCTACCTGGAAGAACTGGCCGCGCAGTCAGGCGCCATCGTGCCCTACTTCGTGCACCTGATGGGCATCAATCCGGCCACCAAGCCCTGGACGATGGAGTTGATGAACTGCGCCAGTGCCATCGGCAACCTGGTGAAGATGCAATACAAGTCCCACTACAAGCGCGTTCGCGCTTCCACCCTGTGTCCGGGGCTGACCCCGCCCTGGGGGCCGCCGCAGCATCCCTCCTTCCCCAGCGGGCATGCGACGGTGGGCCACCTGACGGCGCTGCTGCTGCTATCCGTGCCGGGCATCGCCCAGCGCTTCGGTGTCTTCGATCCCGAGAAGAGGGGAGCGAAAGCGGCGAAGGGAACGGAGCTGGACACCATCGGCAGGCAGCCCGCGCTGCAAGACTTCTTCGACCTGGCCTATGGCATGGACCAACACTCACCGCTGCTCTGGATGGCCTGGCGCATCGCGAGGGGCCGCGAGCGCCTGGGTGTGCACTACGCCAGCGACAGCGCCGCTGGCCGCCGCCTGGCGGCCCTGGTCTGGCACGCGTGCACCCGCCCAGCTCCCAAGAAGGGTGACGTCGACCCGATACCGGCCATCAGGGTGCCGTCCCTGCAAACGGTGCTGACCAAGGCGCGGGCTGAATGGCCTGAGCTGTAGCGCCTGACGACACGACAAACGGGCCAGCGCATGGCCCGTTTGTCGTTGCGGCCTGGCTGCCGCTAGAGCCGGGCCAGCGCCAGGTTGTTGTCGTGTGCAACGAGCTCCAGCAGATCGCCGCGGGACTTCGGCGGTGACACACCGCTCGCCAGGTTGGAGGGGTCGGCCGGCGCGTCGGCGCTGACGAGCACCCACAGCGCGGTCAGGGCCTCAGCCTCGGGCGGCAGTGGAACCTGGAAGGCCGTGACGCCGCCCTCGCCGGCAGGGATAGGCTGCGCCGAGTCCGGCACGTCGATGGCATCCCACGCCAGCTGGCCTGCCGCGCCAACTGCCGACAGCCACCAGACCCGCACGCGGGTGTCGGAAGCCGTCTGGCTGCCACGGTTGGCCACCTGCACGGTGAGCTGTCCACCACTGCGCCTGAGCCAGTCGCCATGCGCATGCCAGGGTTGATCGTCACCCAGACGAAGCGGCACCGGGGCATAGCCGCCATCGCCAGGAAGGCCCTCGTCGCGGCGCCTGCGGTCGGCAATGTAGACGTCCACTCGTGGCGCCAGGCCTTGCTTCTCGGTCATGACCCGCGGGTTGTCGGTGGCGTACAGGCCTTGCTGCTCGAATGCCCACCGGATGACCTTGTGCACGCGGCCGCCCTTGCGCTGCACATCGCGAGACCCGCGGTTGTAGGGCCAGGTCGCTTCGAACGCCCAGGCGTCGGTGCCCAGGTCGGCCTCGATCAGAGCGCTGACGAACTGGTCGGGCGTGCGTGCCGGCGCCAGCGTGTCGGGCCCCAGCAGCGAGATGCCGCGCATGATGAGGTAGATGCAGTAGTCCGAGGCCGAGAGGCGGACCCTTTCGTCTTCGTCCTCGCGCCGGCCGCCGGCGGCGCGCGTATCACCGCCCAGGCTGCGGTACAGGCGGAACAGCGACGAGGACATGATCTGCTCGCCGAAGTAGGTGTGGTGGTAACGGTCCAACGAGGCGGAGAAGTCCAGGCGCACGAGGTTGCGGCAGCCGCACCAGCCGTAGCCGCCCATCGCCGAGCGGCCGTGGCTGCGGCCGGGGACTTCGATCCAGGGGTAGGTGGCGTGGCGGATCTCGGCGTCGGGTTTTTCCCAGCTAGCCAGATGGGAGATGGGATCGCTCGCGATGGCGGCCAGCGCGTCGCCAGCGCTGTGCGCGAACGGGAACTCCAGTTCACCGGTGCTGGCGAAGTTCAGCACATGGCCGAACTCGTGCCAGGCCCAGCGCGGGTCGCTGGCGACGCTGAGGTACTGGGCCTTAAAGCGCGTGTCTTTCACCAGCCGCAGCTTGTGGCGGTGCACGGGGTCGGCCGAGCCGTAGTTCACCAGCAGCTGCAGCGTGTCGCTCGGCCTCTGTCTGGCGGTCTTGCCGGCGGCAGGGGCGTCATTGAAGGGGCGCACTTCGGCGATGGGGAGTTCGCCATCCGGCGCCCAGCGCATCGCCGGGCGTGCACGGTGTACCAGCGGCAGACGTGCAAACCGGAAGTAGGCTGGGGGGCGCAGGCCATAGGCCAGCATGCGCCCGAAGAACTCGGCGGCACGAAGGTGAGCGTCGACCGAGGCCTGCTCGTCGGACCTGGCCGGCGGGGACAGGGCGTCATAACCCTCGGCGTCGGCGGCAGCCACCGTCACCACGCCGCGGCGATTGGCGGCCACGGTGCGGCCACCCAGCCGGCGCGTGCTGCGCTCGCTGGCAGCCCGCGTCTCAAAGAATTCCACGCCTGTATCGCTGTACTTCAGCGTGTGGCCTCCCACCAGTTCGGCGCTGACCGGGTCCCTGAACTTGCGGAGCGCTTCGTCGCTCAATGTGGAGCGGCGCCCGGCCAGCGTATTTGGCAAGTCGGACGGGTCGTCGGACTGGCCCGACGAGGGCCTGTCGTTGGACGCCGCATCCTGCACGAAGCAGTTCAGCGTGGCAGTCGCACCGGCACCGATGTACACGTCGCGATGAACCCGCACCAGCCGCACCTTGTTGCCAGTCTCGACGGCAAGCTCCACGCGAAAGTCGTAGGTACGCGCCCGGACGGCGGCGCGCTCCGGATCTTTCTCCGTGGCCTTGGGCCAGCGCAGCGCGTAGCCGACGGCGATCAGATGGCCGGGCGGCGTGTCGGGCTGGCAGACGTTCTCAAGGTTGTTGATCCAGACCTGCTCTTCGCAATCCAGCGCCTTGCCGACCACGGCACGCACGCTGTCGACCAAGCCAAAGATGTCGCCGGGCTGGGCTGGAATGACCTCCAGCGCGCGCCTGCTGGAGAGCCCCGCCAGCGTGACACCGTGGATGCGCACTTCGCCGTCATGCAGGTGCAACACGATGCGCAGCCCCATGTCGCTGCCGAACTGGAGCTGGTACTCGGTGTCCACCGAGCCGGCCAGCAGCACCAGCAGGCTCGGCCCGGCCCGCACGCCGTTCTCATCGACCCGATCGGCCATGAACGAGCCGAGCGGCCGGCGACCGGCGCCGGCCCCGGGCCAGGTCACCGGCAGCCACCCGAAGCAGCGCCCGCTGGGATCGCGCGGCTTGGTCAGGGCCTCACGGATATCGTCACGGATCCACTGCGGGTCCAGCACGGCGGCCGGCTCCTGCCGCAACACCTCCCACAGCGCGTCCAGATACGCCAGGCCGATATGTCGGCACTGCGCGTCAAACGTCAGCGCGGAATCGGTACCCCGGACGACATAAGGCACCCCCGGGTGACGCACCATGCCGATCACGTCCTCCTGCGTGAACGAGTCGACGATGGTTTCGACGTGGAAGGCTTCTTTCGGCGGCGTACCGGCCGCACCCGCCCAACTGGCCTGAAAACTCATGGCACTCCCCTGGTTTCACTTAGCAACGTTTAGAACCACCTTAGCAACCGTCAAAGGATTATTTAGGCGCTGCCTCCGAGACTGCATGCACAACTCGTAGGAGAACTGCATGTTTGACTCGATCACCCGAAGCGACGGCGCCACGCCTTCCATGGCCAGCTTCCGGCCGAGCCGCCCCGCGCTGGCGGCCGGGGCTCGCTACGACATGGATACGGCCGGGCTGGACACGTCGCAGTTCGCCGAGATCCTGGAGGAGCTGGACACCGGCGTCATCGTCTGCAGCGAGACCGGCCGCTTGGCACTGGCCAACAACGTGGCCCGGCGCGAACTGCTGGGCGGGCGGCCGCTGGCCGTCGACGACACCGGCCTGCTCTACCTCGCCGAGGACGCGCAGTCGGCGCTGCGGCAGTGGCAGGCCGCGCTGCGTGCTGCGGCACTGACCCGGCACCGCCAGATGCTGGCGCTGAGCGACGGGTCTCAGCGGCTGATGGTCTCGGTGATGCCGCTCGGACATCAGGCCCGCTGGGCGCTGGTGATGTTGGGCCGCCGCCAGCCGGCGCCGGACCTGGCGGTGGAGATGCTGGGCAGCCTCTATGCGCTGACCAGCGCCGAGCAGCGCGTGCTTGTTGGCCTGCTGGCCGGGCAGCGCGTGGAGGCGATCGCCTGCGAACGCGGCGTTGCGATCGCGACGCTGCGCTCCCAAGTGGGCTCGCTGCGCGAGAAGCTCGGCGCCGGCCGGCTGGAAGACCTGGTTCGCCTGGCCGCCGGCTTGCCGCCCATGAGCAGCGTGTTGCGCAGCCCGCCCTTGTGGATGGGTGCCGCGCCGCCCGACGCCGGCCAGGCGCGGGTCGCATGACGAGCGCCCGACGGCCCAACCACGATGCACGCGCCTCAGGGGGTTACATGCTGCAAACCGTTCATTCCGACAAGCCTGATCGCCCGGGCCAGCCACACCTGGTGCTCGGCGCCCTGCCGCAGCCGCTGCTGGTGCTGCTGCCCGACCGACGTCTGCTGTTCGCCAATGCCAGCGCCGAGCAGGTGCTGGCCGAGGGCCTGGGGCAGTCGCGCTCGGGTCATCTGATGAGCGTGGGCCAGCTCGACGCGTCGCGCCTGGGCGAACTGCTGGCCCTGGCCTCGGCGGGGTCGTCGTCGCGCACGGCGCTGTGGTTCACGCCCAGTCTGGCCACCGGCTGGCTGCATGCGGCGCCGCTGGCGCCGGCCATTGCCCAGGCGTCGGACTGGCCCACACCGAGCGTGCTGCTGGCCGTGCACCTGGATCAACCGGCCCTGACCCAGGCCGCCCGCATCGACGCGCTCACGCGCCAGTGCCGCCTCAGCCAGGCCGAGCGCCATGTGCTGCTGCTGCTGGCGGACGGTGAAGCCGTGGACGCGACCTCGCGCCACCTGGGCCTGTGCGTCAGCACCGTGCGCAGCCATGTACGCAACCTGCTGGGCAAGACGCAGGCGCCCAACCTGATGCAGCTGCTGCGTTGGACGGGCAGCGCTGCTGCCCTCCCCCACTAGAGAATGAAGCGGCTCAGATCCTCGTTGGCCGCCAGCGCGGCCAGCTTGGCGTCCACCGCGGCGCCGTCCAGCACCAGCGTCTGACCCGAGCGGTTGGGCGCGTCGAAGCTGATCTCGTCGAGCAGCCGCTCCATCACCGTGGCCAGGCGGCGCGCGCCGATGTTCTCGGTGCGCTCATTGACCTCGAATGCGATCTCCGCGAGCCGGCGGATGGCGTCGGGCTGCAGGTCCAGCGTGACGCCTTCGGTTGCGAGCAGCGCCTGGTACTGCTTGACGAGGCTGGCATGCGTGCTCGTCAGGATGGCCTCGAAGTCGGCCACCGACAGCGAGTCCAGCTCGACGCGGATGGGCAGGCGGCCTTGCAGCTCGGGAATCAGGTCGCTGGGCTTCGCGAGGTGGAAGGCGCCGCTGGCGATGAAGAGGATGTGGTCGGTCTTCACGAGGCCGTACTTCGTCGTCACCGTCGTGCCCTCGACCAGCGGCAGCAGGTCGCGCTGCACGCCCTGGCGCGACACCTCGGCGCCGCCGTGCTCGTTGCGCGAGGCCACCTTGTCGATTTCGTCGATGAAGACGATGCCCATCTCCTGCGCGTTGTGCAGCGCCGTCGCACGGGTTTCGTCCTCGTTGACGAGCTTGGCGGCTTCTTCGTCCACCAGCAGCTTCATCGCCTCGGCGATCTTGAGCTTGCGCGTCTTCTTCTGGTTGCCGCCGAACTGGCTGAACATGCCCTTGAGCTGCTCCGCCATGTCCTCCATGCCGGGCTGGTTGCCGAAGGGCGTCAGCACCTCCAGGCTGGCCTTGGGCGCGGCGAGGTCGAGTTCGATGTCCTTGTCGTCGAGCTGGCCTTCGCGCAGGCGCTTGCGCATGGTCTGGCGCGTGGCGTTGTCGGCTTCCACGCCGGGCAGCAGCACGTCCAGGATGCGGTCTTCGGCGGCGTCCTCGGCGCGGGCCTGGCAGCGGCGCATGCCCACTTCGCGCTCCTGCTTGACGGCCACCTCGACGAGGTCGCGGATGATGGAATCCACGTCCTTGCCGACATAGCCCACCTCGGTGAACTTGGTCGCCTCCACCTTGATGAAGGGCGCACCCGCCAGCTTGGCCAGGCGCCGCGCGATCTCGGTCTTGCCGACGCCGGTCGGGCCGATCATCAGGATGTTCTTGGGCGTGATCTCGCCGCGCAACTTCTCGTCGACCTGCTGGCGGCGCCAGCGGTTGCGCATGGCAATGGCCACGGCGCGCTTGGCGGCGTGCTGGCCGACGATGTGGCGGTCCAGTTCGGAAACGATCTCTTGAGGCGTCATGGAACTCATTCCAGAACCTCCAAGGTGTGGTTCTGGTTGGTGTAGATGCAGATCTCGCCGGCAATCTCCAGCGACTTCTTGACGATGTCCGCCGCACCCAGTTCCGTGTGCGCCAGCAGCGCCTTGGCCGCAGCTTGCGCGTAGGCGCCGCCCGAGCCGATGGCGACGATGCCCTGCTCGGGCTCCAGCACGTCGCCGTTGCCGGTAATGATGAGGGAGGCCGTGCGGTCGGCCACAGCCAGCATGGCTTCGAGCCGGCGCAGCACGCGGTCGGTGCGCCAGTCGCGCGTAAGCTCGACGGCGGCGCGCACGAGGTGGCCCTGGTGCTTCTCCAGCTTGGCTTCGAAGCGCTCGAAGAGCGTGAAGGCATCGGCAGTGGCGCCGGCGAAACCGGCCAGTACCTGGTCACGGTAGAGCTTGCGCACCTTGCGCGCGCTGGCCTTGACGATGGTGTTGCCCAGCGTCACCTGGCCGTCGCCGCCGATGGCGACCTGCCAGCCGGCGGGCGTCTGGCGGCGCACCGAGATGATGGTGGTGCCGTGATAGACGGAGGAGGAGGAATCAGAGGACATAGAGGCTCCAGATAGGGCCAGGGAGGGCTTGCACAACCCCTGTGGGTCGCGGCGAGGTCTTTGCCGGATGCTGGGCAAGGCGCGGACCGCAGTCCAGGCTGGTGCCTGGGCCAGGTTCGCAACGCCGACCAGCGCCGGCAAAGCCACGCCCCGAAGGGTTTGTGACATAACCGGCCCGCGCGGGTGTTGCGCCGCTCGCTGGGGCGACAGCCCCAGCTTCGCAGCACGCCTACTCGCGGGCCGGTTCTGTCGCAAACGCGACCCGCAGGGGCTGCGCATGCCCTCCCTAGCCGCAGTGCAAGATCAGTTGATTCTGACCTTCACCTTCGCGTGCTCGTTGATGCCCATGGCGCCGAAGAACAGCGCGACGAGGCGGTGGGCGTCGTTGAAGACCACCATGCGGTTCTCGCTGCGGCGCTGCAACACCCAGTTCAGCAGGTCACCGGCGGCCATGAAGTCCAGGCGGATCAGCTTGGTGCAGGAGATGTTGATGAGGCTGGCTTCGCCGACCTCACCACCCATGGTTCGCAAGGTGTCGGAAATATCGCCGCTGAGTTGCCCCCTCAGCTCGACCTGGACCGTCGCGCTGGCGGGGTCGAGCAGGCCGGTGTCGAGGAAGCTCGAATGCGCCTCGCTCTGCATGGTGCTGTTGGCCGGGCTGTTGGTCGACGTGCCTTCGCTGCCGATGCGCACGCGGCACTTGGCGCGCTCCCAGGACGGCGGCGAGACCTCGTAGGTCACGCAGTAGTCGATGGCGGCTTCGTCGAACTGGTCCGGCCGGTTGGCCAAGCGCAGCGCTTCCAGGCGCAGCATCCACAACGCGGGGTCGGTGTCGCGCTCGCCGACGGGGGCCAGTTCCTTGAGCTGGTTCAGGAAGTGGTCGCCACCGGCCCAGCGCTGGTCGACCTGCTGCTGGGCCCATTGGCGCAGCAATTGGCGCAGTTGGATGGCCGCCTCGATCTCGACCTCGTCCAGCGCGCCCCAGTCGAACACCCAGGGCATGGGCAGGGTTTCAGAGCGCTTCTGCAGCACCGACACGTCTTCGGCCCTCAGCGTGGACGGCGCCGTCCAGCTGATCTGACCGGCCTTGGCCATGGGCGAGCGGTTGGCCTGGCGGGCCGATTCGGCCACCAGCCTGGGCATGGAGAACCACTGCGGCGCCGACAGCCCGAATTGCTGGGCGTACTCGACGGCCAGCACCTCGAACTTGCCCTGGGCGCCGGTGGCGCGGTAGTGGTCGAACAGCACCAGCCAGGTCTCGCCATGCAGGTTGCGGCTGCCGCCCGGGCGCACGAGTTCGGTCAGCGAACGCTCGCTGTGCTCGTAGTCGGCGTTGGCGAAGGCAATGACGGCTTCGTCCAGCTCGGGGTCGTGCACGACCTCCTGCACCTCGACGGGCGCGCCGGACTCGGCCAGCGTAAAGGACAGCGACATGTCCAACGGCGGCAGGTCCGGCAGACGGCTGGCCGGCGAGTCGGACAGCGGCGGGATGGCCGCCCCCATGGTGACGGCCGCCGGCGGCGTCGGCGCCGACAGGCGCTGCACTTCCTTGGGCGTCGAGAACTCGCTGACTCGGCCGCCCGACGGGTCCATCGGCGCCGGCGCGGTGCTCGTGGAGGCAAAGGCGACGGGCCGTGTGCTGGTCTCGAAGAAACCGGGCTGCTGCTTGGGCACGGCCTGCGTCGTCGCAAAGCTTTCGCCCACCATCTGCTGCTCGATCTCGTCGATCTTGGCCTTCACGCCCAGGTCGATCTTGGAGCTGGGCTCGCTGATGCGCTCGTCATCGCCGAGCTTGGACTGCGACGCGGCCAGAGCAGCCAGTTGCTCGGGCGTCAGCCCCTCGCGGCGGATGCGGCGCAGCATGTCGAGTTCGCGCTTGCGCACGAAGTCGTTGCGGCGCTTGCGCTCCACCATCGCGCGCAGTTCGGCCTTGGCGAGGTCGCCCTCGGGGTCGTCCTGCCGCGAATTGATCTCGGCCCAGTCCGTCGTCGGATTGGCGACGAAGCGCGCAACCTTGCGGAAGAAACTGTCGCCTTCCTTGGGGTCTGCGGGCTTGGACTCGGTCATGGCGAGAGCTTAATCTCCGAACATCTTCTGTTTGAGCTCGCGGCGCTGCTGTGCCTCGAGCGACAGCGTCGCCGTCGGGCGGGCGATCAGCCGGCCCAGGCCGATGGGCTCGCCGGTCTCGTCGCAGTAGCCGTAGTCGCCGCTGTCCAGCCGGATGATGGACTGAACAATCTTCTTCAGCAGCTTGCGTTCGCGGTCGCGCGTGCGCAGTTCCAGCGCATGCTCTTCCTCGATGGTCGCGCGGTCGGCCGGGTCGGGCACGATGGTCGTGTCTTCACGCAGGTGCTCGGTCGTCTCGCCGGCGTTGGACAGCACCTCGGCCTTGAGGCCTTCCAGCTTGGCGCGGAAGAACTCGATCTGCTTGGCGTTCATGTACTCCGCGTCCGGCATGGCCAGAACCTCGGCGTCGCTCAGTTCAGCGCCCGCTTTGTTCTTCCAGGCGTTGACGAGCTTGGGGTCGCCCTTGGCGGCCACGCGCGGCGCCGCGTCAACTTCGTGGTTGGCACCACGCGCTGGCGGCTTCGGCGGGGCGAAACGGTCGGCAAAGCGATTGGCCGGCGCGGGCAACTCCATCGTTGCGACGTCGGCGCCAGGGTCATTCTTCTTCGCACCCTTGGATGCGGATTTCGGGGCCGGGGTCTTGCTCACAGTCTTCTCCTCGCTCAGGGCTTGCATCGGCGCGGTGTCAGACCTTGATCCCACTGCTTTCCAGCCTGCTGCCCAACTTTGAGCGCGGCGGATTGTAGCCATGAGGACCGAGACGCCCGCGATGGCCCGAAACAACACCGTCGCGGGCCAAAAACATCACGCCAGACAACCTTCCAGACCTTGCAACAACACGTCCTTCGGCAGGTCGATGCCGATGAACACCATCTTGCTCTGCTTTTTCTCTCCCGGCATCCACTTCGGGCCGAGATCGGATCCCATCATCTGGTGCACGCCCTGGAAGATGACCTTCTTCTCCGTGCCTTTCATGTGTAGGACACCCTTGTATCTCAGCATCTTGGGGCCGTAGACCTGCACGATGGCGCCSAGGAAATCYTCSAGCTTGGCSGGGTTGAASGGCTTGTCGGAGCGGAACACGAAACTCTTCACATCATCGTCGTGGGCATGGTGGTGGGGGTGGTCGCAATGCTCACCATGCTCGTGATCGTGGTGATCGTGGTCGTGCTTGTGGTCGTGCGCGTCCGCATTCAGGAAGTCGGGGTCGATCTCCAGCTTGGCGTTCAGGTTGAAGCCGCGCAGGTCGAAGATCTTGGTGAGCGGCACCTCGCCGAAATGCGCCGCCGTGATGGGCGCGCGCGGATTCATGTGCTTGATGCGGTGGATCAGCGCCTCCACGGCTGCCGGCTCGACCAGGTCGCTCTTGCTGATGAAGAGCTGGTCGGCAAACCCGACCTGCATGCGCGCCTCCTGGCGGCTGTTGAGCTGTTCCTCGGCGTGCTTGGCGTCCACCAGCGTGAGCACCGAGTCCAGCAGGTAGGCCTCGGCGATCTCGTCGTCCATGAAGAAGGTCTGGGCGACGGGACCGGGGTCAGCCAGGCCCGTGGTTTCGATGACGACACGGTCGAAACTCAGCTCGCCCTTGCGGCGCTTGGCGGCCAGGTCGGAGAGCGTCGTGCGCAGATCCTCGCGGATGGTGCAGCAGACGCAGCCGTTGTTCATCTGGATGATCTGCTCGTTGGTGTCCGACACGAGGATGTCGGTGTCGATGTTCTCTTCGCCGAACTCGTTCTCGATGACGGCGATCTTCTGGCCGTGGGCTTCGGTCAGGATGCGCTTGAGCAGCGTGGTTTTGCCGGAACCCAAGAAGCCCGTGAGGATGGTGGCGGGGATGAGGCCGTTGGCGGAAGCAGACATGGCGGGACCGTTTTCTAGAGAAGGCAGCGGATATAGGGACGAAGCGCCGCAAGGCAAGTGCTTTGTCAAACCAATCGGCTATTCTGTCCCTTCCGCAATACCCTGACCGCCCCTTGAGCGAACCGCATTCAGGCCGGCCCCCAGTTCGCGGGGCCGCCAAACACCCGCCCGAGGCCCGAGGCCTGCTGGAGCGCATGCTGGAGTTTCTGCACCCCGGCCCCGACTCCAAGTCCGAACTGATCGAAACCCTGGCCGACGCCGAGCAGCGCGAGCTGATCGAGCCCGAGTCGCGCCAGATGCTGGAAGGCGTGCTGCGCATGGCCGAGCTGTCGGCCGGCGACGCGATGGTGGCCACGCCACGCATGGACCTGCTGGACATCGCCGCGCCGTACGACGAATTGCTCGGCATCGTCATCGATACCGGCCACTCGCGCTTCCCTGTCTACGAGGACACGCGCGACAACATCATCGGCATCCTGCTCGCCAAGGACCTGCTGAAGATGCAGCGCGCACCCGAGCTCAACCTGCGCGCGCTGCTGCGGCCCACCGTATTCGTGCCCGAGAGCAAGGGCCTGAACGAGTTGCTGCGCGACTTCCGCTCCAACCGCAACCACCTGGCCATCGTCATCGACGAGTTCGGCAACACGGCCGGCCTCATCACCATCGAGGACGTGCTGGAAGAGATCGTCGGCGAGATCGAGGACGAGTTCGACGATAAGGACGGCGAGTCGGGCCTGTACACGCTGGCCGACGGCAGCCAGCGCGTGGCTGGCGACGCGACCATTGCGGCCGTCAACGGCAGCTTCGGCCTGGCCCTGCCGGACGATGACTTCGACACCATCGGCGGCCTGATAGCCCACGAACACGGCCGGGTGCCGCGCCGCGGCGAGTCCGTGCGGGTGGGCGGCCTGAACTTCGCCGTCATGCTGACCCGCGGCGGCGCCGTGCGGTGGTTCAAGGTCACGCGCGTGCCCGAAGGCGAGTCCGAGGCGTGAGGACGGGCATTGCCGCTGCGGCCGCGCTGGCCGCCGGGCTGCTGCAGACCGCCTCGTTCGCGCCCACGCACCTCTGGTGGGCGCAGATCGCCGCGCTGACGCTGCTGTTCAGTCTGGCCGCTCACAGCACACCGCGAATGGCAGCCCTTTGCGGCGCGCTGTTCGGCTTCAGCTGGCTGGCCTCGGGCCTGTGGTGGATGCATATCAGCATGCACCAGTTCGGCGGCATCCCCTGGCTGGCCGCCGCGCTGGCCGTCGGGCTGCTGGCGGCGTTCCTGAGCGGCTACTACGCCATCGCCCTGGGCCTGACCGCGCGTTGGATCGCCCCCGGGCGCTGGCGCCTGCTGGCCCTGGTGCCGGCCTGGCTGCTGGCCGAGCTGGCGCGGGCGACCTGGCTCAGCGGCTTCCCGTGGATCGCCTCGGGCTATGCGCACACGGTCGGGCCGCTCGCCGGCTGGGCGCCGTGGATAGGCGTCTACGGCATCACGGCGCTGGCCGCGCTGGCCGCAACAGGGCTCGCACTTCTGAAGGAACGCGCCTGGGGCTTCGCCGCGCCGGCCCTGCTGCTGCCGCTCGCTGGGCTGCTGCTGCCGCAGGACTTCACCACGTCGACCGGCCACATCGCCGTGTCCCTCGTGCAGCCCAGCATCCCGCAGGACCAGAAGTTCGACCCTGCCCGCTTCGCCGCCAACCTCGAAGCGCTGGCCCAGCTCATTGAATCGGCCAAGGGCCAGGTCGTCATCACGCCCGAGTCCGTCGTGCCGCTGCCACTGGTCGAGTTGGACCCGGCCACGCTGACGCGCCTGTCCCGCCCGGAGCGGCCCGCGCTGCTGGGTGCATTCCTGGGCAGTGCCGACGAAGGCTGGGTGAACTCCGTCGTTGCCCTGGGCAGCAACTACCACTACGGCAAGCGCCACCTTCTGCCCTTCGGCGAATTCATCCCGCCGGGCCTGGGCTGGTTCGTGCATGCGATGAAGATCCCGCTGGACGATCAGGCACGCGGCGATCACCAGCGCCCCTGGGCCGTGGCCGGCCAACGTCTGCGGCCGCTGATCTGCTACGAGGATCTGTTCGGCGAGGACTTTGTGCAGAGCGCCGTCGGCCCCGACGCCGCGACCGCCTTCGTCAACGTCAGCAACCTGGCCTGGTTCGGCACCGTCATGATCCAGGACCAGCACCTGCAGTTCTCGCAGATGCGTGCGCTGGAATTCCAGCGCCCCGTCGTGCGCTCGACCAACACCGGCGCCACCGCCGTCGTCGACCACCGCGGCCGCATCACGGCCCGCATGCCACCGCTCGAACGCGGCGTGCTGGAAGCCAGCGTCGACGGCCGCACCGGCACCACGCCGTATGCCCGCTGGCTCAACGCGCTGGGTCTGTGGCCGCTCTGGGCGTTGGCGCTGTTGACCCTGATGGGACTCAAGAGGGCCGGCTCATAGAATCGAGCACCCCCGTTTCCCAGAGCCTCATGCTGACCTTCCAGCAAATCATCCTGACGCTTCAGGACTATTGGTCCCAACAAGGTTGCGCACTGCTCCAGCCTTACGACATGGAAGTCGGCGCCGGCACCAGCCACACCGCCACCTTCCTGCGCGCCCTCGGCCCCGAGCCCTGGAAGGCCGGCTACGTGCAGCCCAGCCGCCGCCCCAAGGACGGCCGCTACGGCGAGAACCCCAACCGCCTGCAGCACTACTACCAGTACCAGGTCGTGTTGAAGCCTGCACCGGCCAACATCCTGGAGCTCTACCTCGGCTCGCTCGAAGCCCTGGGCTTCGACCTGAAGAAGAACGACGTGCGCTTCGTCGAGGACGACTGGGAGAACCCGACGCTTGGTTGCTGGGGCCTGGGCTGGGAGGTCTGGCTGAACGGCATGGAGGTGACGCAGTTCACCTACTTCCAGCAGGTCGGCGGCATCGACTGCAAGCCCATCACCGGCGAGATCACCTACGGGCTGGAACGCCTGGCCATGTATCTGCAGGGCAAGGAATCCGTCTACGACTTGGTCTACACGGACGGCCTGACCTACGGTGACGTGTTCCACCAGAACGAGGTCGAGCAGTCGACCTACAACTTCGAGCACAGCGACGTGGATTTCCTGCTCGGCGCCTTTGCCGCGCACGAGAAGAAGAGCCAGGAGCTGATGGTCGAGAAGCTCGCCCTGCCCGCCTACGAGCAACTGCTGAAGGCCGGCCACAGCTTCAACCTGCTGGACGCACGCGGCGCGATCAGCGTGACCGAGCGCGCGGCCTACATCGGCCGCATCCGCAACCTCGCGCGCGCCGTGGCGCAGAGCTACCTCGACAGCCGCGCGCGGCTGGGCTTCCCGATGGCACCGAAAGCCTGGGCCGATGAAGTCGTCGCGCAGATCGAACTGAAGAACAGCAAGAAGGCGGCCGCTTGATGAATCTGCTCGTTGAACTGTTTGTCGAAGAGCTGCCGCCGAAGGCGCTGAAGAAGCTGGGCGAGTCCTTCGCCTGCGTGCTGGCCGACAGCCTCGAGGCGCAAGGCCTGGCGGGCACCGATGCCGCTGTCACGTCGTTCGCGTCGCCGCGCCGCCTCGGCGTACACGTCGTGGGCGTCGCCGCCAAGGCGCCGGACCGGGAAGTTGAACAAAAGCTCATGCCGGCATCAGTCGGGCTCAATGCTGAAGGTCATTTCTCGGCGGCGCTGCTGAAGAAATTGAGCGCGCAAGGCTTTCCTGAAGAGCAAGTTAAATGGGCTCCAGCATCGCCGGTTGCTACGACCTCAGATAGCAGCACGGCTTGGGTTTCGCAAAGCGGCGAAGGTAAGGCTGCATCGCTGTTTGTCAAATCAACCGTTTCCGGCGCCACGCTCGCCCAAGGCCTGCAAAAGGCGCTGGACGAGACGCTGGCCAAGCTGCCCATCCCCAAGGTCATGAGCTATCAGCTGGCCGATGGCTGGAGCGACGTGAAGTTCGTGCGCCCGGCGCATGGCCTCGTCGCGCTGCACGGCAGCGACGTCATCCCGGTTCAGGCGCTCGGCCTGACCTCCGGCCGCGTGACCAAGGGCCACCGCTTCGAGGCGGCCACGCCCGAGGTGACCATCGAGTCCGCCGACAGCTATGCCGCTCAGATGCGCGAGCAGGGCGCCGTCATCGCCAGCTTTGCCGAGCGCCGCGCCGAGATCTCGCGCCAGCTCAAGGGCGCGGCCGATGCGCTGAGCCTGACGCCTATCGACGACGAAGCCCTGCTGGACGAAGTCACCGCCCTCGTCGAGCGCCCCAACGTGCTGACCTGCGCCTTCGAGGCCGAGTTCCTCGCCGTGCCGCAGGAGTGCCTCATCCTGACGATGAAGGCCAACCAGAAGTACTTCCCGCTGCTCGATTCGCACGGCAAGTTGACGCGCCACTTCCTGGTGGTGAGCAACATCGCGCCTGCCGATGCGAGCGCCGTCGTCCAAGGCAACGAGCGCGTCGTGCGCCCGCGCCTGGCGGATGCCAAGTTCTTCTTCGACCAGGACCGCAAGAAGAAGCTCGAAGACCGCCTGCCCGGCCTCGCCAAGGTCGTCTATCACGGCAAGCTGGGCAGCCAGGGCGAGCGCGCCGAGCGCGTGCGGGCGATTGCCCACGCCATCGTCAACCAGCTCAGCATGGCGACCCTGCCCTACACGGTGGACGCCGACGACGAGTTCAAGGTGCTGGACAGCAAGGTCAAGCAAGCCGCTCAACTGGCCAAGTGCGACCTGCTGACCGACATGGTTGGCGAGTTCCCCGAGCTGCAAGGGATCATGGGCGGCTACTACGCCCGCCACGAGGGCCTGCGCGACGGCGTGGCCATCGCCATCGAGGACCACTACAAGCCCCGCTTTGCCGGCGACGCGCTGCCGCGCAACCACACCGGCACGGTCGTGGCGCTGGCCGACAAGCTGGAGACGCTGGTGGGCCTGTTCGGCATCGGCCAGTTGCCCACCGGCGACAAGGACCCGTTCGCGCTGCGCCGTCACGCACTGGGCGTCATCCGCATCCTCGTCGAGAAGAACTTGCCGCTCGACCTGCCGGCCCTGATCGACGCCGCCGTGCCACCGTTTGGCGAGCTGGTCACGAACCCGCGCGACGCGCTGCTGACGTTCTTCGCCGACCGCCTGGCCGTGAACCTGCGCGACCAGGGCTACAGCGCTCAGGAAGTCGACGCCGTGCTGGCGCTCAACCCTACGCGTCTGGGCGATGTGCCCAAGCGCCTGGAGGCCGTGCGCGCCTTCACTCAGCTCTCCGAAGCCGCCTCGCTGGCCGCCGCCAACAAGCGCGTCGGCAACATCCTGAAGAAGGTCGAGGGCGAGCTGCCCACCGCCATCAACCCGGACCTGCTGAAGGAAGCCGCCGAGCAGGCCCTGGCCGCCGCGATTGCCGACGTGCAGCCCGCTGCTGACCTGCTGTTCGAGCAGCATGACTACACCGGCTCGCTGAAGGCACTGGCCGCGCTGAAGGGCCCGGTTGACGCCTTCTTCGACGACGTCATGGTCAATGCCGAAGACCCGCTGCTGCGCGCCAACCGCCTGGCCCTGCTGGGCCGCCTGCACGCAGCAATGAACCGAGTGGCCGACCTGTCGCGCCTGGCCACTTGAAAAAAGCCTCGATGCGCGCCGACCACGCCCACGGCATGAAGCTCGTCATCCTGGGCCGCGACGGCACGATCAACCGCTACCGCGACGATCACGTCAAGGCGCCGGAAGAGCTCGACCCGCTACCGGGCGCGCTGGAGGCCGTCGCGCGGCTGAACCACGCCGGCTGGCACACGGTGCTTGCCACCAACCAGGCCGGCATCGGCCGCGGCCTGCTCGACATGGCCTCGCTGAACGCCGTGCACCTGCGGCTGAACCAGCTGCTGGCCGAGAAAGGCGGGCGCCTGGACGCCGCCTTCTTCTGCCCGCACACGCCCGAGGAAGGCTGCGACTGCCGCAAGCCGCTGCCCGGGCTGATCCAGCAGATCGGCGAACGCTTCGACGTCGAGCTGCCCGACGTGCACATGGTCGGCGCGGCGCTGACCGACCTGCTGACGGCGCAGAACGCCGGCTGCATTCCCCACCTCGTGCTGACTGGCCCCTTCGGCCACCTCAGCACCGACGAACTGGCCAACCTGCTCGTGCAGGTGCCCAACGCCCGCGTGCACGACGACCTGAAGAGCTTTGCCGAGACCCTCATCCAGGAGGAGCGCCGCCGCGTCGCCGAGCAGCGCGGCCAGGCCTTGTCCCCCGACACCCAGGCCGGAGACCTGAATTGATGTCCACCTTGCTGAGCGCCATCCGCTCGCTGATCTTCGTCATCTTCCTCGTCGTCACGGTCATTCCCTGGGCGACCGCCGTCGTCATCCTGTCCATCTTCCTGCGGGGCGACCCGATCTACTGGGCCTGCGCCGGCTGGCTCAGGCTCGCCATCTGGGGTGCGCGCTTCATCTGCGGCATCCGCTGGCGCCTCCATGGCATGGAGAACCTGCCGCCGGCGTCGGACCGCCGCGCCGGCGTCGTGCTGCTGTCCAAGCACCAGAGCACCTGGGAAACCTTTGCCTACCCGGCGCTGTTCAGCCACCCGCTGGCCTATGTCTTCAAGCGCGAGCTGCTCTACGTGCCCTTCTTCGGCTGGGCCATGGCGCGCATGGACATGATCCACATCGACCGCGGCCGCCGCACCGAGGCCTGGAACAAGGTGCTCAAGCAGGGCAAGCGCCTGGGCGGCCAGGGCAACTGGGTCATCATGTTCCCCGAGGGCACGCGCATCGCGCGCGGCGAGGTGGGCGACTACAAGACCGGCGGCACCCGCCTGGCCATCGAGGCCGGCCTGCCCGTCGTGCCCATCGCCGCGACGGCGGCGCGCTGCTGGCCGCGCAAGAGCTTCCTGCTGCGCCCCGGCGTGGTGGACGTGTCCATCGGCAAGCAGATCCCCTCGGTTGGCCGTGCACCGGGTGAGCTGATGGCCGAGGTGAAGGACTGGATCGAGAGCGAAATGCGCCGCCTCGACCCCGAGGTCTACGTCAACAACCCTCCGCCCGCCGGCGTCGCCGGCGACCCGGCCGCGAGCCAACGCTGACCGCCATGCCGCCCAAGCGCCCGGCCTCACCGCTCCTGCAGGACAGCCAACTGGCGCTGTTCGACGCCGAGGCCGACGTTTCCCCCGCCGACCCCGGCGCGGCCAAGGCCAAGCGCGAGCTGTGGCTGGGCCAGCACCGCGTGGGCTATGAACTCAAGCGCGCGCGGCGGCGCAGCATCGGCTTCGTCGTCGGGCCGCAAGGCCTGCGCGTCAGCGCGCCGCGCTGGGTGCCCATCGCCGAGATCGAGCGCGCCCTGCATCACAAGGGCGACTGGATCCTGCGCAAGATCGTCGAGCAGCGCGAGCGCCAGCAGCGCATGCAGGCCGCCCGCATCGACTGGATACACGGCGGCCGCCTGCCCTACCTCGGCCAGTCATTGACGCTGTTGGTCGCGCCCGGCGAACGCGAAGTCGTGTGGGACGCCACCACGCGCGAGCTGCGCCTGCCGCTGCCGCACGATGCGGCGGCCGAGCAGATCCGCGACCTGAGCCAGTCCTGGCTGCAAGCGCGCGCCAAGGAAGACTTCCTGCCCCGCTGCCGGCTCTTTGCCGACCGGCTGGGCGTGGCGATGAAGTCGCTGCGCCTGTCGTCCGCCCAGACCCGCTGGGGCAGCGCCAGCGCAGACGGCAGCATCCGGCTGAACTGGCGCCTCATCCATTTCGCGCCGGCCATCATTGACTACGTCGTCGCCCACGAGCTGGCCCACCTGCGCGAGATGAACCACAGCCCGGCCTTCTGGGACACGGTGCGCTCCGTGCTGCCCGATTTCGAGCGCTCCCGCGAGGCGCTGCGCGAGGAATCCATCGTGGTCCAGTGAGCCGGCGGCGGAGCGCCAGCCCGGCTGCAATGGTTTGCTGGTGAATATTCCCAGCCTCGCGTCATCCTGGCGTAGACACGTTCAGCAACACTTCGTGTCGAACGCTGTCACCACAGGTACCGGAAGCCGGCTCGATCCGGCGGAGTGAGGGAGAGAGGTACCAAAGAAGGCCGAAACGCCGCCGCTGGGCATCCCGCGGCGGCTTTTCTTTTTCTAGCTCGGCACGAAGCGGTAGATGCCGTCGGCACCCAGTTCGCGCCTGAGTTCACCCTTCAGCCACAGCGCGTGCAGGTGGGCGATAGCCTCGCCCATCGCGAAGGTGGTCTGGTGCAGGTCCAGCTTGCGCTTGAACAGCACGCCCAGCAGCCCGGCCGCATGCGTCGGCGCCGCGCGGCAGGCGGCCACGACTTCGGCCAGCCGTTCATCGTGGTGCTCGCGCAGCTGGTCGATGCGCTGGTGCAGACCGGTGAAGGGTTTGCCGTGCGAGGGCAGCACCAGCGTGTCGGCGGGCAGGTCCAGGTAGCGGGTCAGTGAGTTGAGATAGAGCGTCAGCGGATCGGCCTCGGGCTCGACGTCGACGACGGACACATTCGTCGAAATGCGCGGCAGCACCATGTCGCCGCTGATCAGCAGCTTGGCCTCCGCGCAGAACAGGCTGATGTGCTCCGGCGCGTGGCCGTAACCGGCGATGCAGCGCCAGGCGCGCCCGCCGATCTCGACCTCGGCGCCGTCCATCAGCCGGCGGAAGCTGGACGGCACGACGGGCACCATCTTTGGGTAGTAGTCGGCGCGGTCGCGGATCTTGGCCAGTGAGTCCTCGTCGCTCAGGCCATGGCTGCCGAAGAAGGCGGCGGCCGTGGCGCCGCCCATGCCCACCGTCGAACTGCTGGCCAGGCGAGCGAGGTTGAAGTCGGTGGCGCTCATCCACAGGCGGCAGCTCCACTTCTCGGTCAGCCAGTGCGCCAGACCGAGATGATCAGGATGGAAGTGCGTGGCGATCACGCGCAGCACCGGCAGGCCGTCCAGGCGCTCGGCGAAGACGGTCTCCCAGTTCGCGCGCGTCTCGTCGCTGCTGATGCCGCAGTCGACGATGGTCCAGCCCTCGCGGCCGTCGATGCGATCACGCAGCAGCCACAGGTTGATGTGGTCCAGCGCGAAGGGCAGGCCCATGCGCACCCAGCGGACGCCCGGCGCGAGGTCCAGCGCCTCGCCGGGGCCAGGCAAGGTATCGCCGAGAAGGTAGTGGAGTTCGGATTCGCGCGCGTTGGCCATGGCAAGGGGTCTGTTCAGGTGGCGAGAGTCGGTGCGAGAGGGTTTGCGCGGGTGCAGAGCTAGGCGTGCGACGCCGCCTGGGCTCATGCCCAGGCAAGGCGCGCAACAACGCCATGCGCCCGCGCAGACCCTCTCCCGAAGGGTTGTCACTCAAAAGCCCGCGCGCGGCGTTGCGAAGCCTCGCTGGGGGCCTACCCCAGCTTCGTTTCGCGCCTTGCTCGCGGGCTTTTGAGTGGCAACGCATCCGACTCTCGCCACCTGAACAGACCCCAGTAGACTGACGTTAACGTCAATTCAGTTTAGCCATGCCCTCCCGCAAACCTGTCGCCGCCGCGACCGAAGCCACCTTCACCATCACCGAGCTGGCGGCCGAGTTCGACATCACGCCGCGCGCCATCCGCTTCTACGAGGAAGCCGGCCTGCTGGAGCCCGGCCGCAAGGGCCGCAACCGCGTCTACACGCCGCGCGACCGCACGCGCCTGAAGCTGACGCTGCGCGGCAAGCGCCTGGGCCTGGCGCTGCAGGAGATCAAGCAGCTCGTCGACATGTACGACAGCCAGGCCAGCGCCGCGCCGCAGCTGCAGGCCTTCCTGGCCATCCTGGCGCAGCACCGCGAACAACTGGAGCAGCAGCGCCGCGACATCGAGGTGACGCTCGCCGAGATCCGCCAGCACGAGAAGCGCTGCCGCAGCCTGCTCGGCCCGGCCTGAGAGGCTGAAGGGCCGAGAGCCTCTGAAGCTTTGCCGCAATAACGCACCAAATTGCACATTTCGGGGGACAAACCCCGCTGCTTCGGTGCGCGTGCTTGACTAGAGTGCGGTCGCCGGACCGTGGCCGGCCCCTCTTCACCCGTCTTCGTGGATCTGCAATGCCTCCTGGACCGCGCACCTCTCTAACGCCCAAGCTGACCGCCATCGCGGCCACCCTGCTGATGCTCGGCCAGATGGCCATGGCGCAGACGGACGCGCCTGCGGCCGACAAGAGCCTGGAGCGCGCGCAGAAGGCCGCCGACGCCGTCTTCCACTGGATCAAGCTCAACGGCGACAAGGGCGCCACCCGGCAGGCGCCAGCCCCTGCACCGGCTCCCGTGCAGGCCGCAGCGCCGGCCCCCGCAGCGCGCAAGCCCACGCCCGCCCCGGCCCCCGCTCCCGTTGCCGCCGCGCCCAGGCC
>NZ_JBGCUM010000151.1:0-567 GCF_054177665.1 Roseateles sp. P5_E8
TCACGAAGGTCAGCGCGATCAACTGGAACACGGCCACGGCTGTGGTCCGCCAGGATGACGGCAAGGTCGTCGTCGGTGGCTGGGTCTACAGCGGCAACAGTTCGAGCGCCGACTTCGTCGTGGCCCGCTACACGACCGCCGGCGTACTCGACGCCAGCTTCGGCACCGCCGGCATGACGATCACGCCGGTCGCCCCGGGCACGAAGGACGACACCGGGCGCGCGATCCTGCTGCAGATCGACGACCGTGTTCCGACCGTGCGCAGCATCGTCGCCGGCTCGGCCAACGATGCGAACTACGACTTCGCGGTGACCCGCTACTGGCACTGAAACAGTGATGCCGGAAGATCGGCATCGAATCCGGCAGGCGCCGGGCCCTTCACGGGGCCCGGCGCCTTTCGTCGTGTTCGCTGTCGTGTTGGCGCCAGCGCGCGGCGGCCTGGCCGCGGGTCTCGACTCCGAGCTTGCCGAGAATGTTCGCCACATGGCGCTTGACCGTGTGCGGGCTCAGATCGAACGTGCGCGCGATCACCTTGTTGCTGTCGCCGCAAGCCATGCGCTCGAGCAC
>NZ_JBGCUM010000152.1:0-562 GCF_054177665.1 Roseateles sp. P5_E8
TCTCGATGGCGAGAACACGCTGCCCGCACGGCGCCGCATCGTCGTCGACTACCTGAACACAGTGCCGCTGGGCGCGCAGTCGGGTTTCGGTGAGGTCAACGGCGTCGGCGACGGCCTGTGGGCCTGGTATGGGCGCGACTTCGCGGAAGTGAACCGGCTGCTGATGAAGGTCGACGGCAACGACGCCACGCCAATGCCCGCGGAGCTGATGCAGCGCCGCGCCCTCGCCTTCCGGCACGTACTGATCGTGAAACAGGCGCAAGCATTCAAGCAGGCGCTGTCGCTGATGGTCGCGCAGCGCCGCCCGTCGTACTACCTCGGTGGTGGTGGCGGTGACGGTGCGGCAAGCCTGGCCGACTTGGCCGATCTCACCAACAGTTATCTGCGCGTGATGGCCGAGGCCGGCGTGATCGGCCCGGCGCTGCGCGATGCGGCGCTGCCGCTGCGCCTGGAGCTGAAGTCGCAGAGCCAGCCGCCGCCGGTGTCGTTCGTCGAACGCAAGGCGGTGACGGCGGCGCGGGCCAAGTTGTCGGGCCTGCTCGACGTGCCGCGCGCCTACGAC
>NZ_JBGCUM010000153.1:0-539 GCF_054177665.1 Roseateles sp. P5_E8
GAGAAAGCCTGCTCCGATCGGGCCGAATCCTTGGACAGCGGCCAGATCGAGAAGCGGACCATCGCATAACGGCCGTCGATCTCCTCGTAGCTGTAGAAGTCGCCGCGGCCGTTCGCGAATGCGCCCGCGATCGGCACGCCGATGGCGCCAGCTCCAGGATTGGCGAAGTTCAGGTTCCACTGATGCTGTCGCGGGTCGTACAGGCGCAGCGACAGAAGCTCCAGCGGCTTGCCGTCCGCGCCCTGCCCCTTGTACTCGGCGAGGTTCGCGTAGCCGCCCCACACCTTGGATACGTGCGTGACGCCGTCGAGCTCGACCCACTCGCGAGAGCCCGTCAGCGGACGCAGCAGGCGGCGCGTGTGCGTCTTCCAAACGCCGAAGTCGAAATCGAATTCGTGGCCGCCCTCGCGCGGGGCGGCGGAGGTGGTTTGCGCGGGGGCGTCGGCCAGCTTCGTCAGGTCGGCGGTGAACGCCGTGCGCCACGTCTTGCCCCCGTCGTCGGAGTACGACTCCACGTAGCGATGCGATGCCGGCGTGAT
>NZ_JBGCUM010000154.1:0-539 GCF_054177665.1 Roseateles sp. P5_E8
GGCATGTACAGCGTCTCGGGCGAGCCGAATGCGAAGCGCACGACCACCATCTGCAGCGCGCTGAGAACGCGCTTGAGTTCGGGCGTGAGCCGGAAGTCGGAGAGAACTGTGTCGATGCCGGCAATGACGCCGCGAAACACATGGTCGCGCGCGTCGAGCGGGGGAACATCATTTGCCGCTGGCGGCGTCGCAGCACCGTCCCGGAAATCCGATTCACGACGATCCGGGCCAGCCGACGACTCACCGAGCAGGACATCGACCGGGATGGCGACCTCCGCGTCGGATGCACTGCGCTTGACGACAAAGCTGGCAGTCGCGTCTCCGCGGCCGAACCATGCGACGGCGCTTGCACACGCCATCCGCGCGAAGTCGACGATCGCGTCGGGCGCGACGCGCATGCACGCTGCGCGCTCCTCGGCATTGAGCGACATCTCCTCGGTCAACCGCCATATCGCGCATGCAAAGGCCTCCGGGTGGAACGGACTGGTACGGTCGCCGCCCAACTTGTGGCCCGGTCGAAGCGCCAGTCCCTCTTGCGC
>NZ_JBGCUM010000155.1:0-535 GCF_054177665.1 Roseateles sp. P5_E8
GCCGGCGAGCGGGCGCACGCGTGTGAAACCGTGCGACGCGAGCACGCGCGCCGCGGTGGCCGCGGATGCTTCGTTCGGGCAGTTGCAATACAGCACGATCTCGCGGTCGCGCGGCAGGGTCGCGATGAGCGGGCGCTTCAGCCCGGCCAGCTCGACGCCGAGCGCCCCGGGGATGCGGCGCGCATCGAGCGAACGCCCGACGTCGGAGCGCACGTCGATCACGACCGGCTGTGCGCCGGTCTCGATCAGATCGCGCAGTTCGCCGACGCTGATGCGAGACAWGCCGACCTCGCGCAGGAACGCGCGCCGGCGCAGGTAGCGCACGCCGAGGTAGATCACGAACAGCACCGCCAGGGCCAGCAGCGCAACCGCGCCGAACGTCGACATCACCGCGAGCACGTCCCGGATCTGCGCGCTGAAGACGGCGCCGAGCGCGAGCAGCGCACCGGCCCAGATGAGCGCGGCGAGCGTCTCGAAGCCGACGAACGCGAGAGTCGACATGCCGAGCGCGCCGGCCATCGGCGGGGCCACGACC
>NZ_JBGCUM010000156.1:0-528 GCF_054177665.1 Roseateles sp. P5_E8
GTCAGGTTGGGCACGTAATGGTTGTCCATCACGTCGAAGTGAATGAGGTCGGCGCCGGCGTCGATCACCGACGTCACCTCTTCGCCGAGGCGCGCGAAGTCGGCCGACAGCAGGCTGGGCGCGATGCGGATCGTTCGACTCATGCGCGTCGCCCTTCGTACAGCGCACGCAATGCATTCAGCGGACGAACCGGGCGCGCCAGTTCCTGCAGCTCATCCATCTCGAGCCACGCCTGCGTCATCAGCGCGGTGCCGGGCTCGGCCGGCAGCGGATGCGACGGATCGCCGAGATGCGGCAGCAGCAGGCCGGCTGCGGAGAMGTCGCTGCCCTGGGTCCAGAAGGTCGGCGTGACGACGGTCCACAGGCCCGCGGCCACCGCGGCGCGCAGCCCGTTGGCCGAGTCCTCGAACGCGACGGCACGCTCGGGGCCGATGCCCAGCGTCTGCAGCGCGAGGCGATAGATGTCGGGCGCGGGCTTCTTGGCGCGCACCTGGTCGCCGCAGGCGATCACCGTGAACATCTCCAGCC
>NZ_JBGCUM010000157.1:0-522 GCF_054177665.1 Roseateles sp. P5_E8
GCCAGCCCCCGCGCGACACGCTGCGCGTCGAGCTCGGCAGCATCGTGCAGGCGCAGTTCATGCGCGAGCTCGGCGGCGATTCCCCACGCGTGCTGCGCGGCGGCATCGGCGTCAACGAGGCGGTCACGCTGCCGGCGAGTGGGGTCGCCGCGAACATCACGCTCAAGAGCGTCGACACCGACGAGTGGGACGCCGTGATCGACAAGCTCAGCGGCGGCGCCGATGCACGCGACGCGAGCTCGCGCTCGGCGTATGCGCCCGACACGATTGCGCTGCGCGCGCAGGAGTTCGTCGCGAACCAGCGCAAGCTGACGAAGCTGGTGGCCGGCATCTCGAACGAAGGCAACCTGTGGCGGGCGAACCTCGACGCCGACCAGCTCAACGGGTATGTCGAGTACCGCGCGCCGATGCGCCGCAGCGGCGTCGGCGCGGGGCGCGTCTACGCGCGGCTGTCGCGGCTGTCACTGCCGAAGAGCGACGCCGAGCAGGTCGAGACCCTGCTTGACCAGCAAAGCGCCACGG
>NZ_JBGCUM010000158.1:0-517 GCF_054177665.1 Roseateles sp. P5_E8
CGCTCGAGCCGCGCGCGCGCAGCTTGCGCAGCACCTCGAGGCCGTGCAGCTTCGGCAGGCCGAGGTCGAGGATCAGGAGATCGAACTCGTGCGATGCGAGCGCCGCATCGGCCTCGGTGCCGCTGCCCACCTGGTCGACCGAATATCCCGCGTTGCGCAGCGAACGCAACAGGCCGTCGGCCAGCACTTGATCATCTTCGGCGATCAGGATGCGCATGCTTGTCTCCTGAAATGGGCCGCCCCGGAATCTTGTGGTGTCGGCCTCGACGGGCCGCTGGATCGATTGTAGGGATGGCTGAAAGGCACTGGGCAAATCTACTGTACAAACATCCAGCTTTTGCGATAATGCGCCAACTTCCCCAGGAGAACGTTATGGATGCCCCGGTCAAGACCCTGAACACCGAAAAAGCCAAAGCCCTGCAGGCCGCACTCGCGCAAATCGAAAAGCAGTTCGGCAAGGGCACCATCATGCGCCTGGGCGAAGGCGAGGTGATCGACGACATCGAGGTCGTCTCGA
>NZ_JBGCUM010000159.1:0-516 GCF_054177665.1 Roseateles sp. P5_E8
GCGTTGGGCGTCGTCGATCTGATTCGACTCGAAGATCGGCTGGCCGTCGTCGGCGTAGCCGACCGCACTCGCGCCCTGGTCGGCCGCAAGGGTCTCGAGCGGGCCGACGAACGGTTGCAGCGCGGCGAGCGCGCGCGGGTCCAGCCAGGTCCGATCCAGCAGGCCCTTGTGACGCTCGTCGACCGAGCTGACCGTCAGCAGGTAGCGGCCGAAGACCTCCGCCCCCCACTCCTCGCTCATGACCGGGCCCAGCACGCGCTGGATGGTGCCGGCGTAGCCCAGGTCCACCAGCACCAGGGTGTCTCCCCGCTCCAGGCCGACCTGGCGCGTCAGGTAGCGACGCAGACGTTCGCGGAACGCCGCCGAAGCGGCCACGATCTCGGCCAGCACGCCGGGCTTGCGCAGCGCCGCGAGGAACGTCTGCAGCGGCTGCGCCGTCGCCTCGGCCTGCGCGATCAGGCTCTGCGTGCGCTCCTCGGACAGCAGCAGCTGACGCGCGATCATCTCGAGCGTCAG
>NZ_JBGCUM010000160.1:0-512 GCF_054177665.1 Roseateles sp. P5_E8
GAACTGGGACTTCAGCGGCGAGATCGGCACCGGCCGCACCGGCGAGGGTAAGGTCCGCGTGGGGTATCTGCAGGCCGATCGAGAGATTGCGCCGCAGTCTGCGTTCTTCGTGCGCGCCGAGTCGTCGCACCGCCGGTCGCTGGACGACGACGGGTCGGAGTGGCGCCGCCGCCTCGCGATGGGCCTGGCCTGGAAGCCGAGTCCGCACTGGGGCTTGCGCGTCGAGGCGGGCACCAACCGGGCCTCGCCGACAGAGTCTTCATTGCCCACGGCGCCGCCGCGCGCGCAGTGGAACGACGTTGCCGTGAGCTTCAACTTCTATCTGTGAGGCGCACGATGAACACCCGTTGGTTGCGGTCGTCGCTGCTCGCGTTGCTGGCTGCGCTCGCCCTGCTGAACCCGTTGAACGTGGCCGCGGCCGACGATGCCGTCGTCGTGATCATCCACAAGGACAACCAGCACGCGATCGACCGCAACTACCTGGCGGCCATCTACACCGGGCGCCTGAAGGG